>DASSIZ010000097.1 GCA_035691485.1 Terriglobales bacterium | reverse complement strand
GCCAACGCTATCAGGTAATCGGCCTGGGGCGAGGTGAGAGCTTTTCCTCGCTGCGCGTTCACGTGGTTGATGAACGCCTGCAGCTGGCCCGCCTTCGCTTCCTGGGTGGGCGCCGAGCTGATGCCCGTGGCTTGCGATAGGAATGCGTTCGCCTGAGGACCGGTCCCAAGATATTCGCTGATGCCCTCGGCCAGCGCCTGTGCCGGCGTCTCCGGGTAATAGAGCATGACGTACAAATTGTTGCCGACGACGTCGGTGCCCTGGAAGCCGTTGCCGAACGAGAAGCTCCATGCGAAGCCATCGGCCGGCGGAGTGTCCTGGCAGAGGTTGAGGCTGTTGTCGGCCAGGGTGCATCCCCAGTACAGGTATGGCTGAAGGTTGTTGAACCCGTGAATGTTGATGTTGGGCGCTGTGACGATCGGCGTTCCGGCAGCCAGCTTCAGGCGGTCGTAGTACAGCGTTCCCAGAGGACTGCCGTCACAGTTGAAGCCGAAGTCATCTTCTACAGGAGTGGTGTGCTGCACGCTGCAGTTGGGATCATCGTTCCCGATCGGCGGCAATACCCAGCCATTTTGACCGGCGTAAGCCTCGAGGGCCATGTTGGAAACCCAGGCCTCGGCGATGGTGTGAGGCATGGATCCGTCTTCATTGATACAAAACGTCTCGCCCTTCAAATCGGCGCATAAAGGCGTGTGGAATTTCTTGCTCTTCGCGAGATTGGCGTCGGCGGGCCAAGTGATGTCGGCGATTTTGTCATAGACCAGCAGGGCATCATCGCTGACTTCCAGCCCCGGGATCCCGCTCGCGTGAAAGGTTGTGCCCGCCGCTTTGCCCCACATCATGGGCAGCGCATACATCTGGTGTTTATCGACGTTCGCACCCTCGAATCCATTATTGAAGGAGAAGGTGTGGTACCCGGAGGTTGGGCCGGGAGCATCGGAATCGGACCAGTAGATATATGGCTGGAAGTTGTGAAATGGCCCGTATGGGACTTCGGGCATGGGAACCGCCGTGTCGGGGAAAGTCATATGGAACTTATCCGGGCTGTTGTACAAGGCTCCCATGGCGCTGCCGGTGCAACCGTATCCGAAGTTGCTCTGTTGCGGCTTCGGCCCGGTGGAGTCGCAGGACGAGTCCTTAAAAGGAAAGGCCGGAAGCTGCCACGTGTTGTGATTCAGATATCCGATCTGTCCGTTCTGCGGGCTGTTAAGAAAACCGACGAAATTTTTTGCGGTAGAAAAATCCATGGAGCCGGAGAGATTCACATTCTTGATCTGAAAAGCTGGGTCGTGCGCGAGATTCGCGTTTGCGGCCCAGTTCACCTGGAAGCCAGGGTCATAGACGGTGAAGCCGTCGGGATTCGGGATCAGTTGGGCGAACGCGGGCGCCGCGAGTGCTAACAGAACGAGCCAGGCAGATAGCGCTGAACTCGCTTTCATGAGTGTCCTCCGTTGTTCTTCGTTCATCTCAGGCCGCGTGGAAGCGTCCGGAATCGAGTGCGGACAAAAGTGCGCGGCAGCGCTGAAGCACCAGCGATGCTTTGTAAGATTCTTCGCAAAAGCCTGGCCCTACACGGACGAAAGAGCGCGATCCCACCCTGAGAAGCGCCCGAGGTTCACCTGAACAGGTATTTCCGCAATCCAGCATCCAAATTCTTCATCGGGAAGTCAAGAGTTTACGGGCATAGTAACGAATGTCAGATGCAAAAGTTTGCAGCGTGAACGATAGGAAGTTATCCGACGAGCGGGATCACTTGGTGATGCGACGCCGCAACTTCGCTCAAGTTTTATCGCCTTGCTTGGGCGGGCGCGAGTGCTTGACCGCGATATAGGTAACCGTGTCCCAGGCATTGTGGATGCCGACGAAGAGCAGCAGGAGCGCGCTCGCGGCGACGATGAACAAGGCCGGCGAAGGGCGCCAGGCGAGAAGCGCGGCGGCTGCGAGCAGCGCCAGATACGCCACCAGCGGAAGCACGACATACCAGAGCCAGTCTTCTCCGTCGGGGACATACCCGGTCTGGCGCCGCGCGTGGCGGATGATCATGACCGCGTAAGCAGCTCCGCCGATCCCGCAGACGCCGAGTGCGAGCCCCGCGCTGGAGAGAAAGTGCCAGGGGGCAGTCCCGATGGCGGAGATCAGCAGGGCGGCGCAGAAATGAACCACCGTCGGGGTGCCGAAGGCGCGGATTTCCAACATGCTGTTCGCGGCCCGCGCCTGGGCGACGAGCGCGATGACCACAAATTGCAGACCGGTCAACGCCCCGGCAGAAGAACCGACAATGACATAGAAATTTTGCCATTCCGAGAGCGCCGTGGGAGCAGCTGGTTGCAGCATCAGCATGACCTCGTTGCAGCCGCACGAAATGATATGCGAAAGGCGCCTCCAGGGACATCTTGCGAACGAGGCGCTTCAGCCTGTCCGTTTCGGCTCCCAGCGACACTGGCACTGCCGTAACCGGACGAGCCACTAAGCGCATACGCAGCGAAGCCACGCAAACAAAAGCCGCTCACGGAGGAGCGGCCTTGGCATGCAGATTGAAGCGATATTAGCCGACGCGGCGGATATCGTCGTCGTGACGCTCAATTCGTTCCACTCGCTCGACCCGGTCAGAGCCGCGGGTGGCAAGCGCGATCAGGATCACGACCGCCACGATGCCAATGATGATCCAGCCCCAGGGCAGCCCGCCACCACGGTTGTCGGCGCGCATGGGCTGCTGCGGAGACTGCGGGTTCGGGTTATTAACGCCGGTCTGGCTGGAGTTCTGGCCAGAAGGAGAATTGGCAGGCGAAGTCTGGGCCGAACCTGAAGCCGAGCCGGAAACCGAGCCGGAAACCGAGGTGTCGCCGCTCTTCGGGGTTGCCGGTTGCGACGGCGACTGGGAAGCATTCGGCGACTGGGTTGCCGAAGGCGAAGTCTGGGCCGGCGATGGTGAAGATGACGAGGCTTGTGCCACCGCAAGCGCCGAGGCCAATAAGCACACGGCAACGACGAATACGAACTTGCGCATAGAGATACCTCCCGAGGACCTAGGTGGGATTTCGGTTCCGCGAACGAGGTTGCCATCAAAGCGGTGCTGGCCGGGGATGCGGGGCGGGGATGCTGCTGTCCGTCAACAACGTCCCTGAACCGCTTATACTCAGGTGAGAACGGCGGGAGAAAAGCCGGAATATGCCGCAATTTTTCACAAATTTCTTGCGCAGCCTGCGGGGCGCCCGCGGCAGCGACATGCGCCTGCTCTGCCAGCAACTCCTGTCGCAGCGCGGCGAGGCTTCGCAAATCGTGTTGTCGCAACGCATTCTCGATCAGTACAAGGAAATGGACCCGGAGAAGCAGCTGGCGTTCTTTCAGATGCTGGCCTTTGACTTCTGCCCTGACCGCGACACAATCCAGCGCGCCATCGAGGAATACCGGCGCAGTCCGGGCGCGGCCAGCATGGCGACCTTGGCCAAGGCGGCCGAGCCGCCTCGGCAGGAGTTGTTTCGACGTCTCAATACGGCGCCGGCTGGAACCGAGTCGCTGGTGGCGATGCGGAGCGACCTGCTGCGCGACCTCCGTGCGCACCCGCAGCTCAGCGTCGTGGACGCCGACATGAAGCACCTGTTCCGCTCCTGGTTTAACCGCGGCTTCCTGCGCCTGGAGCGCATCGGGTGGCACACCTCGGCGCTGACGCTGGAAAAGCTGATCGATTACGAGTCGGTGCACGAGATCAACGGCTGGCCCGATTTGCGCCGGCGGCTGGAGGCGGACCGGCGTTGCTTCGCCTTCTTCCAACCGGCATTGGCGGGCGAGCCGGTGATCTTCGTCGAGGTGGCGCTCACCAAGGGGCTGGCGCGACACCTGGAGCCGCTGCTCGACATCACCGCGCCGGTGCTGCCGCCGGAGCAGGCGGATACGGCAATTTTCTATTCCATCAACAACTGCATGGACGGCCTGCGCGGCATTCCGTTTGGCAATTTCCTGATCAAGCAAGTGGTGGACGAGCTGGGAGGGGAGCTGCCCAAGATCGATAACTACAGCACCTTGTCCCCGGTGCTTCACCTGGCGCGGGCGCTGCATTCGCGCGATGAAAAACACGGCTTCACTCACCAGCGGCTGGCGCGATTGCTGGAAGATTTTGCCCCTGAGTTGAAGCGGGAGTCGGGACACACCGACGTGGTCGAGGCTGTATTTCATCTGCTCAACAGCCCGGCCGACCATCAGAAAGTGCTGGCATCACCGCTGCGGCGCCTGGCCCTCGCCTACATCACTCAAGCGCGGAGTGGAGACCGGCCGCTGGACCCGGTCGCGCAGTTTCATTTCTCCAACGGCGCGCGGCTGGAGGCGATTGATCCCTTTGCCAACATGCGTCCCTACGGCTTGCGTGACTCCTTTGGCGTGATGGTGAACTACCGTTACCTCCCGCAGGAACTGGAAGAGAATCACGAGCGCTTTGTCGTGAGCGGAGAGATGAGCGTGTCATCGTCGCTTTCGCATGAATATCGCGTGGTCAGCGACTTGTGGCGCGGCGCGAGTGGCAAAGCGAGCAAGCGCAGTCAAGCTGCGAACTGACGGCGTCTGAGCTAGACCGTCAGGATGACGCACTTCAAGTACGCGGTTTCCGGCACGGCGAGCAGCACGGGATGATCCCTGGACTGGCCGCGTTTGGCGATTACTTTAGGCGACTGGCGCGCGTCAAAGGCGGCGGCGCGCAGCATTTCAAGGAAGTCGTCCTCGCCCACATGGAACGAGCATGAGCATGTCACCAGCACTCCCCCCGGGCGCAGCATCTTCAGCGCCCTGAGGTTCAGTTCCTTGTAGCCGCGCATGGCAGTCTCCAATGCCTTGCGTGACTTGGCGAATGCCGGCGGGTCGAGGACGATGGTGTCGTACTGGCGGCCCGCCATCGAATAATCCTTCAGCAGGTCGAAGGCATTCGCTTCCATCCACTCGATTTCGGGTCCATCTCGCGGGTTGAGTTTCTCGTTCTGCTCGGCTATCTCCAGCGCCGGGCGCGAGCTGTCCACGGCGGTGACCTGGGAGCAAACGCGCGCCAGATGCAGGGCGAAGCCGCCGTGGTAGCAGAAGACGTCGAGGGCCTCCCCGCGCGCATAGCTCGCCGCCGCCGCGTAGTTCTCACGCTGATCGAGGAAGGCGCCCGTTTTCTGGCCTTCCAACGCGGAGAAGTGGAAGCGCACTCCGTTCATGGTGAAGATGGTGCGCGTTTTATCTCCGAAGCGCAGGCCCTGGTCGAGCGGTGGCAACTGCTCCAGTTCGCGAATGCGCGGCTCCACTCGCTCCACCACCGCCGCCGGTTTGAATTCTTCCAGCAGGGTCCGCAGAATTATGTCGCGCAGTTCGGCGTGGTCCATGGCTTGCGTGAGAACCTGCGTGCTGAGCACGTCGTTGTAGCAATCGACGATCAACCCAGGGAGGCCGTCGCCTTCGCTGAAGACGACGCGAAAAGCATCGCTGTTCTCGACGATCCGCCTCCGGTAGCCGACGGCTGTCTTGAGCCGCTGTTGGACCAGTTCAGTCAGCTGCGCCGGGTCCAGGCGCTCCGGCGCCAGCATGCGCAAGGCAATCTGGGAGGACGTGCTGTACAGGGCGGAACCGAGGAGGTTGCTCGAGTCGTCGTGGACCTCGACCAGCGAGCCGGATGGGGCTTGATCACTCGCCGTCAGGTCGGAACGGTAGACCCAGACGTGACCGTGGCGGATGCGCGCCGCCGCTCGCCTACTCACGTGCAGGACAGGTAAGGACAAGGCTGTCTCAGAAACCGATGCCTGTTACGCGCCGGTTGGACCCGCTTCCGCCGGAACCGCGTTTTCATCCCGGGCTGGCTTCGCGGGCTGGACGTCGCGGGCCGGGTCGTACCAGATGATGCGATGGCAGGAATCGCAAATGATGATCTGCTCGTTGGTACGGACATCGTTATAAACCTGCGGCCGCAGCATGACCTGGCAGGCCGAGCACTTGTGGTCGACGGCCTCGGCCATGGCGCTGCCGCGCAGCTTCAGCACGCGATCGTAGTGGCGAAGGACGTCGGGCGTGACCACGGCGCGCAACTTGTCACGCTTCCCCTTCCACTCCGCAAGCTCTTTTTCGTCAATCTCGGTTCGCGAGCGGGCGTCGGCTTTTTCTTTCTCGATTTCAGCGGTTTCGGCCTTCAGTTCGGCCTCGGCGGCCTTGAGATCTTTCTCCAGTGACTCCGCCGCCATCATCCCTTCCAGGATCTTGTCTTCGGCCTCGCGAATATGCTGCTGCGCGAATTCGACCTCGGCGGTGAGGGCCTTGTACTCATGGTTCGTCTTGACCCCGAGCATCTGGTCGCGATACTTGGAGACCTTCTGCTGCAGGTCCTGGATCTGGGATTCGAACTTGCGTTTGTTGGCGTCGCCCGTCTTGATGGCGGCCAGCGCTTTCTCTTTGCGGGCTTTGGAATCGGCGAGTTTGGCCTCGATAACCGCCACCCGGCGCGGCAATGCGGCAATTTCTTGCGAGAGGCGTGAGATTTCGCGGTCGGCCTCCTGCAACTCCTTCAGATTCTGTATGTCTGGATTCATCGTGCTACTTCCGATCTACCGAAAATTGTAGCATGCCTCAGTGGGGCTGACCCGGAAGGCAGGGTCCGCCGAAATTTTTGAAGGACTAAGAATTACGGGTGACAGGCGGCGGGGACGGCTCGGGTAATCTTTGAGATACCTTTCCATCTTTTAGGTCATTTGCCCGATTGAGGCGGGTACTTGCCGTGAATAGCATTGCGTTAATGATCGTCGAACTGACGCGCTTGATGCTGGGGCTGCTGATTGCCTTTTTTCATCGGCCCATCGCCGATTTTGTGCTCATGCAGGAACGTGCGCTGGTGATCGCCTTCCGCCAGCGTGGCTTTCCCCTGCCCGCCGCCCCCACCACGGAAACAGCCCGCACCATCTATTTTATGATCGGAATCCTCCTCGCCCTGTTTGAAATCTGCCGCATCTGGATCTTGCTGCACCCGACCCTGACCATCACCTCCCTCAGTTTCCACTAACGCCCCGTCGTGTCCGGCTGCCGGCCGGGGGCTTGATATACACTTTTCCGTTTCAACTTTGATGAGGTGAGGGATGATGGTGCGCCTTCTCGCTGTCCTACTGCTTTGCCTTCCACTTTGCGCTCAACAACAGCCCCCAGCGGCGCCGGCGCAGCTCACCATAGAATCCATTTTCGCCCCGGGTGGCGTGACCGGACGGGAACCGGAGAACATTGCATGGAGTCCGGACGGTGCCAAGGTGTCCTTTGTTGAGCACGACGCAACCGGAGAGCACGCCCAGCTCTGGTATATCGACGTTGCTACCGGCAAAAAGGCAGCCCTGGTGGGGGAAAGCAAGCTGCAGTCCTTGTTTCCGCCCGACAGCAAAGTGACCACGGAGCAGCGCGAGCGCGCCCGGCGCTACTCGGTTGCCGAGTACCAGTGGGCGCCTGATTCCAAGCACTTGCTCTTCGACAGCCGCGGCCAGCTTTGGTACTACTCGCTCGATACCGCGACTGCGGTGCAGCTGACAGCCGCCGCAGAAGGCAGCACCAATCCCAAATTTTCGCCCGACGGAAAGCGGCTGGCTTATATCCGCAAGCACGACATCTGGGAGCGTCCTGTGGGCGAAGGCGGCGAGCGAGCGGTTACCCGGGATGGTGACGACAACCTTCTCAACGGCGAAGTGGATTGGGTCTACGAGGAAGAACTCGGGGTGCGCAGCAACTATTTCTGGTCTCCGGACAGCCGGCGCATCGTGTTTCTCCAAATGAACGAAAAACCGGTGCCCACCTATCCCCTGGTGGACTGGATGCCAACGCATCCCAAGGTCAACGAGCTGAAGTATCCCAAGGCGGGAGATCCCAATCCGCAGGTTCGCGTTGGAGTTGTAGGCACCGATGGTGGAAAGGTGCGCTGGATTAGCCTGAGCGACGCATCGGCTGACGATTTTTACATACCGCGCTTTGGCTGGATCGGGAACAGCACGGTGTACGCGCTGGTGGTGAACCGCCTGCACACCAGGATGGACCTCTACTTCGCCGACGCGGGCACCGGCCGTTCGCGGGTGGTGCTCACCGAGTCTGACCCCAGCGGCTACCTGGATGATGAGCGCTTCCATATCACGTGGCTGAAATCCGGCGACCGCTTCCTATGGCCAAGCTGGCGCGATGGCCACATGCAGCTTTACCTGTACGGCTTCGACAAGAACAATCCGCTGGGAGCAGAGGCCAAGCTGGAACGGCAACTGACCAAGGGAGATTTCGATGTCAGCGGGGTGGACGCGGTCGACGAGTCCAACGGCACGGTGTACTTCGAGGCCAACGCCGGCGATCCGCGCCAGGACCACGTGTTCGCGACCAAGCTGGACGGAACGTCGATGCAGAAGATCACCCAGGATCAAGGGGTTCACCGGGCCAGGTTTGCCGAAAACGGGCAGTACTTCGTGGACAATTTTTCGGCGCTGATGTCACCTCCACGGTTGTCGTTATGCAAAATTGGGGGGACTTGCCACGCGTTCTGGGAGTCCCGCGCCATAGCCACTTACAACCTGATCGCGCCGCGCGCGGTCGAACTCAAAGCCGCTGACGGACAAACCACCTTGTACGGCTACCTGCTGCTTCCGCCCGGCGCAGAACAGGCCGGGACGGCCAGTATTCCGGTGATCCTGAACCCGTACGGCGGGCCCGGCGGGCAGGTGGTGCGCGACACGTGGGGCGGCGCCACTTTCCTGTTCCATAACATCATGGCGCGGCGGGGATTCGCCATCCTGCAGGTGGACAATCGCGGCATGGCGGGGCGCGGACGAGCTTTCGCCACGCCCATCCTCCGTCACTTCGGCAAAGTTGAACTGGAAGACCAACTGGCGGCGCTCGACCAGGTTCTGAAGCAGTTTCCGGCGCTGGATCCCAATCGCGTCGGATGGTGGGGATGGAGCTACGGCGGTTACATGACACTGTACGCCATGACGCACAGCGATCGTATTCGCGCCGGCGTGTCGGTTGCCCCGGTCACGGACTGGCGCGATTACGATTCAACCTACACCGAGCGCTACATGGGCCTGCCGAAAGAAAATGCCGCGGGTTATGCCGACAGTTCGCCGGTGAATGCAGCGAATGCGCTGCGGGGGCGACTTCTGGAGGTCCATGGCACCAGCGATGACAATGTGCACGTGCAGAACACGATGCAGATGATTCGTGCGCTGGTGAACGCCGGCAAGCAGTTCGACCTGCAACTCTATCCCGGAAAGACGCACGGCATCAGCGGCGCTCAGGATCGCACGCAACTCTACCATCGCATTCAATGGCAGTTCGAGCAGTACCTGATGAATCCACGCCAACCTTGATTTGGGCCTGGGGCCGAATGAGCTTCATGCAAGGAAAGCAATGGCCTACACGATCGGAAATTTTGAGCTGTCCTTGTTTACCGACGGCACCTACCTGCTGGATGGCGGCGCGATGTTCGGCGTGATTCCCAAGGTGATGTGGGAGAAGAAGGCCCGCGCCGACGAGTTGAACCGCATCGTGCTCGCTTGCAATTCGCTTCTCATCCGTGACGGCAAGCACACCGTGCTGGTGGAAACCGGCATTGGGCCGAAGCTTCCCGAGAAGCGCCGCAATATTTTTCAGAACCAGCCCCAGCTCCCCGACAACCTGCGCGCCGGCGGCGTGGATCCCGCCGAGATCGACATCGTCATCAACACGCACCTGCATTTCGATCACTGCGGCTGGAATACGTACGTCGAAAACGGACAGGTCAAGCCCACCTTTCCCAACGCGCGCTACTACACGCAGGCGGGCGAGGTGGAGCACGGGCACCAGCAGCACGAGCGCGACCGCGTCAGCTACATCGGCGAGAATTATGATCCCCTCATCGCCGGCGGGCAAATGCAGCTGCTGCGCGGCGACGGCGAGATCACTCCAGGTATTTCCGTGCGCGTCTATTCCGGGCACACTCGCCACATGATGGCGGTGCTGGTGCGCAGCGGCGGCAAGACCGCCTGCTACATTTCCGACCTTGTTCCCATGCTCTCGCACCTGGACCTGACCTGGGTGATGGGCTACGACCTGTTTCCGCTGGAAACCATCGACAATCGCAAGAAGTTTTACGAGGAAGCGATACGCGAGAACTGGCTGGTGGTGTTCACGCACGAGCCGCAAACGCCGGCGGCGTTTCTGGATCGCGATGAAAAAGGCAAGATCACCGCTTCACCGGTTTAGGAATTTAGAGCCTGTAACAAAACTCTTGCCAGAGATGATCGAGCAGGTTGCGCATGCGCGACGTAATCTTCTGCTCGACACCTTCCAGGATGGCAGGCATCTGCCGGCGCAGGTTTGCCTGCCCCTGCGCGAAAACAATGCCACGCTCCAACGTTTGTAATCTGCCCGCCGGCTCATATAGACTCCGCTGCGATTGCCGGAGGTGGGGTATGGCAACTCGACGAACCTTTCTTGAAAAAACAACCCAACTGGCTGCTGGCGCACTCGCCGCCGGGGCGGTTACCGCTTCCACCAGCGAGGCCCAGACTCCGCAACCTCAAGCACCCAAGAAGAAGCTGCACATTTTGATGAGGAGCTCTTGGGGAACTGATGAGCCCACCCGCGCATCGTTCGTGTTTTCCCACGGGGCCGCACTGGCCGAGGCCGGCCATGACGTGCAGATATTTCTCACTCACGAGGCTACTTATCTCATGCGCAAGGCGACGGTTGATATGGTCAAGCCCATTGGGTGGCCACCGTTGAGTGAGACCATGGCCAAGGTTGTAGCCAAACGTATCCCGGTATTCTCTTGAGGGGCGTGCTCCCGGGCCCGTGGGGTCACGGAGGCAGACTTGAGTAATTGGAATGCGCAGTGGGGTACGGTTCCGATCTACGTATCGCTGGTGGAGTGGGCCGACCACGTCATCAGCGAATGAGGCTCTACAAAATAGGCTCGACGAGCCGCCCTGTGGGGCGGCTTTCTAATCTATTGCTGCCAATTGTCGATAACAGAGCCTTATCAACGAGCGGTAACAGGCAATATCGTAAGTTTGCGTCGTTTATTCGCCGTAATGAAGGTTTTGTTACAGGCTCTTAGTGATTTTTCGATTGCTGAATGGGCTGCTCAGCTGGTTTCACGATAGAGCTCGTTCACCCTCTGGTTGGCTTCATCGCTGTGCACGAGAACGCAGCGAATACCCTGCTCCAGCCACATATCGCACACCGGCGGCCGGTCCTCGATCACCAACTTGATACGCGCCTTGGGCCAACGCGCAAGCACCTCTTTTTTCATTTCGTAGTCAGGGCGGTGGTCACCATCGCGGCGCATGAAGAGGTCGGTGAACGGAATTTGATGTTTCTTCAGCCAGGCGATCGTGCCCGCGCGGTACTGCTCAGGTCTCCCGGTAACGATGACGATTTCGTGAATAGCGGCGAGGGATTGCACCCAGGCGACGGTCGAGGCGATAGGTGTGTCGCGGTCCATGCCGGCGAAGAATGCTTGCCAGTTTTTCCTGCCTCCGCCCTGGATGTAGTGGAGGCGGTGGCGAACGTCGGCAAGCGTGCCGTCGATATCGACGAGCACGACAGGCTTGGCTGACTTACGGTGCATTCAATTGGGTACGGCGACAGGCTCGCTCAATGCGGCGTGGAAAAAGTGGTCGACGCGGTCCAGGATTTCGCGTTCCGCGCGCGCCTCGTACACCGCCTTGCGCAGGGCACTCCCATTGCGAACACCATGCGTGAACCAGGAAGCGAACTGCTTCATCTTGCCGACCGCGCCCGGCAACTCTTCCTCGACCAGCATCTGGAAGTAGGTGCGAATCATGTTGTAGCGATCGCGATCGGTGGGTTCGTCGTAGGCGCCGGTGGCGGCATGTTGCGCAATCTGGCGGAAAATCCATGGATTCGCCGCCGCCGCGCGCCCGACCATCACCGCATCGCACCCCGTCTGGGCGATCATGGCACAGGCGTCCTGCGGGGTGCGAACATCGCCGTTGCCGATCACTGGGATGCCCACAGCATTCTTGATCTCGGCAATCCACCCCCATTGCGCGTTTCCGCCGTATCCCTGCTCGCGGGTGCGGGCGTGCAGCGCCACCGCCTGCAGGCCGCAATCCTCGGCCAGGCGCGCCAGGTCCACGCAGACGATCTCGTTGTCGTTCCACCCGGCGCGGAACTTCACCGTGAAGGGAATGGTCACGGCGCTGCGCACGGCGCGAAAAATTTCCGCGATGCGCGGCAGGTCGCGCAGCAGCCCGGAGCCGCCGTTGCACTTCACCACCTTCTTCGCCGGGCAGCCGAGGTTCAAGTCCACCAGGTCGAAGCCGAGGCCCTCGATCATGCGGGCGGCGTCGGCGAGCACCGCGGGATCGCTGCCGAACAATTGCGCCGAGATGGGATGCTCGTCGTCGTAGAAGTGGAGGTAGCGGCCGCGCATGCGCTTGTCGCGCAACATGCCGTCGGCGGAGGTGAATTCGGTCATGATCAGGCCGCATCCGCCGAGGTTGCGGATGAAGCGGCGGAACACGGTGTCGGTCACACCTGCCATGGGGGCCAGCACGGTTGCCGGCGCGAGCGTCACCCCGCCGATGCGGAAGGATGCCGGCACCGGTGCCTGCGGACGGGCGGTGTCGGTCGAGACCGGGTTTTCCCAGCGCTTCTGCACGCCTCTATTGTAATCAGAGAGGCGTAACTCGGTATCTGAGTACCTGGGTATTTTTGGCCCCGGTTCCAGGATACTGAGGAACTTAGGTCCCGAGGTACTAGCCTTCAAGAAGAAACCCTCGCCGCAGCGAGGGCTCCTTCTGTCCAATGGGGGCTATTTCTTCTCGGCTGCCGCCGGCGCGTTCTTGGCGTATTTGCGGCGGAAGCGCTCGACGCGGCCCGCCGTGTCCATCAGCTTCTGCTTGCCGGTGAAGAACGGGTGGCACGCGGAGCAGATTTCCACATGGATGTCGCCCTTGTGCGTCGAACGGGTGCTAAAAGTGTTCCCGCAGGCGCAGTGGACGCGTACTTCCTCGTACGAAGGATGAATGGCTGCCTTCATGGAGTTCCAGATTCCTTTCGTTAAACGCTTAGTTTAGCGGATTCCAGCGGAATTCGGCAACTTTGGGCTCTGACATAGAGATGCAGCAAAGCGCGGGTTAGGTTCAAACGCGGGTCCCCAGTGCCATCCCTGCGGGACTTCGGTGTTGCCATTTGAGCCAGCGGGAAAAACAAAACGGCAGGCGAGGTGCCTGCCGTAGATTCGCTCTCTCACATTCGGCCCTTATGTCGACTTGCGATTGACTGCCTTTTTCAAATCAATGCCGGGCGTGAACTTGGCAACTTTACGCGCGGCGATTTTGATCAGCGACCCGGTCTGGGGATTGCGCCCGTTCCGCGCTTTGCGATTCGACACCGCGAAGGTGCCGAAACCCACAAGCGTAACACGCTCCCCTTTCTTCAGCGCGGCCGTAACGCTGTCCACGAGCGTATCGATTGCCGTGGCAGCCTGCGTCTTGCTGCATTTCGTGGAACTGGAGATCCGGTCAACGAGATGGCCTTTGTTCATGGTGCTCTCCTGGGCAGGTCTTGCTAACAACCCCTCGCCACCGGGGGTTTGGACCTAGCGCGCGCCTATTCTCCCCTTCTTGACCTGAAAGTCAAGAACTGGCGCGGCTTTTGCAAGAATTTTTGTGGGAGCGGCCGACCCCCGCCGGCGAATGAGTCTAGTCCGAAGCCGCCAGTTGCGGCCCCGGTTGCGCCACCTGGCCGGCCGAGAGGTCTTGCAGCAGTTGCTTCAGGCGCGTCAAAACCTCCTCGGCCGCGGTGTTTTTCACCAGGAACCTGAGCACCCCGGCGGGCGTGAACTGTGCCCCTTTTTGTGTTGCCACAAAATGGGCCAGGCGTTCGGGATTGATGGCGGCGTGCTCGGTGAAGCGGATGCTGACCAGGTCGCGCTTGCGCTCGATCCCGGCCACGCCGACCCGCTGCGCCAGGATTTTCAGCGCGGCGTACTCCAGCAGGTTGCGGACGGCCGCGGGCGGGGGACCATAGCGGTCTTCCAACTCGCCGCGTACGTCGCCAAGCTGCGATTCGGTCTCCACCCCGGCCACGCGCTTGTACATGCGCAAGCGCTGGTTTTCCTGCGGAATGTATTCGGAGGAAATACGGATATTCAGTCCCAGGTTGAGCTGCGTCTCCGCCTCATCGGGCGCCGCCTCACCCTTGATCTCGCGGACCGTGCGTTCCAGCATGGAGGTGTAAAGCTCGAAACCAACCGCGTCAATGTGGCCGCTCTGTTCGCCGCCCAGCAGGTTGCCGGCGCCGCGCAATTCCAGGTCGAGGGCGGCGATCTTAAATCCGGCGCCCAGATCAGAAAATTCCTTCAGCGCCGCCAGCCGCCGGCGCGCGATGGGCGTCAGCTCGGTATCGGGCGGGATCAATAAATAGGCGTACGCGCGCCGGTTGGACCGTCCCACGCGGCCGCGCAGCTGGTAAAGCTCGCTGAGACCGTGGCGGTCGGCGCGATTAACGATGATGGTGTTGCAAAGCGGAATGTCGAGGCCGTTCTCGATGATGGTGGTCGCCACCAGCACGTCGGCTTCGTGGCGCATGAACGCGAGCATCACCTTCTCCAGTTCGCCTTCGGTCATCTGTCCATGGCCGACGATCACCCGGGCGCGCGGCACCAACTCCTGCACTCGCGCCGCGATTTCGTAGATCGTATCGACACGGTTGTGCACCAGGTAGGCCTGCCCACCGCGCTCGAGTTCGCGCTCGATGGATGACTTCACGATCTTCTCGTCCCAGCCGGCGACCACGGTTTCGATGGCGATGCGGTCCTTGGGCGGGGTTTCGATTACGCTCATGTCGCGCAACCCGACCAACGACATGTGAAGCGTGCGCGGGATCGGCGTCGCCGACATGGTCAGCACGTCCACTTCTTTCTTGAGCTGCTTGAGCCGTTCCTTGTGGCGAACGCCGAAGCGCTGCTCCTCGTCCACTACCACCAGCCCGAGGTCGGCGAACTTGATGTCTTTCGAGAGCAGACGGTGAGTTCCGATCAGCACATCCACCTTGCCCTGCTCCACCTTTTCGATGATCTCTTTCTGCTGGCGCGCGGTGCGAAAGCGGCTGATCATCTCTACCGTGATCGGAAAGGCGGCAAATCGGCGCTTGAAGGTTTCAAAATGCTGGAAGGCAAGTACCGTCGTCGGCGCCAGCACTGCCACCTGCTTGTTGTCGCTCACCGCCTTGAAAGCCGCGCGCATGGCGACTTCCGTCTTGCCGTACCCGACATCGCCGCACAACAGGCGGTCCATGGGCTGGGTTTGCTCCATGTCTTTCTTGACGTCGAGGATGGCGTTGGCCTGGTCATCGGTTTCGTTGAACTCGAAAGCGTCCTCGAACTCGTGCTGCCACTGCGTGTCCGCGGGAAAGGCGTGACCCTCGGCGGTCTTGCGCAGCGCGTACAACTTGAGCAGCTCGTCGGCCATGTCTTTCATGGCCTTCTTGACCCGCGCCTTTGTCTTGGCCCACTGCTGCGTGCCGAGGCGGTTGAGCACAGGCTTGGCGCCGCCTTCCGCGGAACGGTATTTCTGCACCAGGTCCAGACGCGTCAGCGGCACATAGAGGCGCGCCGCCTCCGCGTACTCCAGGATCATGAATTCGGCTTTCTCGCCGTCCGCCTGGGGAATTTCCTTCAGGCCATGGTATTGCGCGATGCCATGCTCCACATGGACCACGTAGTCGCCGACCGTGAGGTCACGGAAGTCGGAAATGAAGGCGCCGGTCTTCGATTTCGACCTTTGCGGCCGGATGACGACGGTTTCCGGCTCCTCAAACAGGTCGCGAGTGCCGAACACGATGAGGTTGGCGTCGGGAAGCGCCACGCCGTCGGGAATGGCCGCTTTTACTACTGTTGTAGTTGACTCCAGGCCGCCCAAATACGCCGCGTCATCGAGATAACTTTCTCCTGGCCGCGGCGTGCGCGAACCCAGGCGGAAGGTGACACCGTACTCGCTGAACAAGTCAGCGATGCGCTCCACCTCGCCGCTAGAAGCGGCGGCGAACAAGACACGCTTGCCTGCGGCGGACAGCTTCTTGACCTCGTCCACCATCGCGGGGACCGAACCATGAAAGCGGGTGGTTGGCTGGGACAAAAGGTCGACGGTCGGCGGTCGGTGGTCGATGGCCGGTTCGATCTCAATGTCGGTCTGCTGACCATCGTGTTCGATGTCCCCGGATCCAAGTCCAAGGTGCTGGAAATCCACCCGGGGCAAGGTATTCAGCTTGGAGGCAAGCTCCTCGGCCGTGAGGTATAGCTCTTCCGGCCGGACCAGGTTACCGATCCCGCTGCGCTGGTGCATCTCACGCACGCGCTCCCACCAATGGTCTAACTCAGCGAACGTATCCTGCGGTTCATCCACGATGACGGCGACGCGGGAAAAGAGATCAAAGACGGTGTGCTGTGCGCCGGCCACGCCGGCGTAGAACTCCCAACCTGGAAAGACGCCGACACCGCCGGCCCGCACCGCCGCCTCGACGGCCTCGTTTTCTCCACTGACACGTTTGCCCGACAAGCGGGCATGGACCGCCGCCAGCGTGTCCTCGCGCACTGGCACGTCGGTCAACGGCAGCAGGACCACTTCCTCTACCGATGTAGTAGATCGCTGCGTCCCGGGATCGAACTTGCGGATGGACTCCACCTCGTCGCCAAACAGCTCGATCCTGAGCGGCCGGTCGGCCTCGGGCGGATAAACATCGAGGATACCGCCGCGCAGGGCATACTCGCCGGGCATCTCGACGACGTCGGAACCGACGTAGCCAAGGGTGTTGAGATGCTGCAGCAGCGGCTCGGCATCCAGGGTCTCGCCGCGCCGGATGGTGCGGGCCATCTCGCTGTAAAACTCCGGCGCGCGCACCCGCATGGCTGCCGACGCCACCGGCACAATGACCACCGAAGCCGCGCCGCTTGCCATCTTTGCCAACGTGGCGGCCCGCTCTTCCTGGATCTCCGGGTGGGGAGACAAGCCTTCAAACGGCAAAACATCCGGCCCGGGAAGCACCAGGACCGAATCCGAAGCAGTCCCACGTTCCGTCGCAATGGCGCCGGTGAGTTCTCCGAAGGCAGCGATCACAGGCTGGAGGTCCTCCGCAGTACGGTTGCCGGGAACGAGCACGACCAGCAGCTTTCCCGCGACGCGATGCAGCAGCGCAATGAGCAGGGCCTTGGCTGTGGGGGTTAATCCGGAGACACAAATCCCCTCCGCGCCGGTCTTGGACCCCATCACGCCAGAACCGCTCGTGGTGGGGACTCCCGTTTTCAGCAGGGAGGCGGCACGCGCAAAAGCGGGCAAATGTTCCACGTCCGCGAAGAGATCGCGGACGAATGGAAGGACCATGCTGCTTTCATTCTACCAGTTGGCCGGGGCGGCGGGCCGCTACTGGGAGCGGGAGCGCTTCTCCGAGTATTCCGCCGCCGCTTCCGCGACCTTGGCGATACGCCGCGAGCGCGACTCGGGATCGCGATAGTAGAAGATCGCCAGCAAATGCCCGCGCCGCTGCGTCGGCGACATCTGCTGCCAGCCTTGCAGAGCGTGAGGCACGCGCGCGAACTCGCGTTGCAGAAGAGGCGGCAATTTTTGCTCGGCTTCCATGGTGGCCAGGAGGCGCTCGGCAAGCTGCTCGGCCCTGCGCGAACGCGCTGCGGCGCTTTTCACGTCCGTGATCCAGTCGGCGATGTACTTGCGAGTGGAGTAGTTCAGCGCGTCGTACCAATGCCGCAGCGAGCGGTCGCCGAAGATTGCGCGTTGCAATTCGACGGGCGTGCTCACCTCGCGCTTCTCCAAATCGAGTTCCAGCCGGAATTGCGCCATGCTGCCCGGAGCCGCTCCACCTTCGCGCTGCATGCGCTTGTTTACCAGCACGTAGTGTCCACCATTGCGCGAAGGAAACAGGGTCGTGCGGAAAGCAAAGCCGTTGATCTCGCCTCGAACCTTGGGTCGCCTGGTGCCCCAGGTTTTCGCAACGTCAAAAGGGACGCGCGCAATTACCCAGCCAAGCCGGCCGGGCATGCGCTCAAGCACGGACTTGAAGGACTTTGCCTTGCCTCGCATAGGAGTTGGTAGTCAGGAGTCGTGAGTTAGCGCCGCATGGACGGCTAACTCCTGACTCCCGACTACCCGCAATTGTTTTATATTCCCGCCATGCCCGCAATTCCACAAGTCCGCCGCAGCCTCGGCCTGCTGCCGCTGATTGCGGCCACCTTCTTCATGGTGTCGGGCGGTCCTTACGGACTCGAGGACCTGGTGCAGAAGGCCGGTTATACGCGGGCCCTGATTGTGCTGGCGATCCTGCCGTTCCTTTGGAGCCTGCCCACGGCGTTCATGGTCGGGGAGCTGTCGGGCGCGCTGCCCGAGGAGGGCGGCTACTACGTCTGGGTGAGGAGAGCGCTCGGGCCTTTCTGGGGATTCCAGGAAGCGTGGCTGTCGCTGCTGGCTTCGATTTTTGATATGGCCATCTACCCGACCATCTTCGTTCTCTACCTGGCACAGTTCGCGCCGAGGCTCGGTAGCGGGCGCAACGGCGTGCTGGTAGGAGCAGCGGTGGTGGCCGTCGCCGCGATCTGGAACATCGCCGGCATTCGCGCCGTCGGCAAGAGTTCCGTGTACCTGATGCTGGCGCTGCTGTCGCCATTCGCGATTATGACGTTCTACGCGATGTGGCGAACACCTGGCGCAGCGGTCATTCCTCACGGTGGATCCGTGGACCTGGCCGGCGCGATCTCGGTTGCGATGTGGAACTACATGGGCTGGGACAATGCTTCCACCATCGCCGGCGAGGTCGAAGACCCGCAGCGGACGTATCCGCGCGCCATGATCGGCGCCGCCGTGCTGGTAGCGGTCGTCTATCTCATCCCGGTGGGAGCAGCCATGCTCGCCGGCATCGATGCTGGCGCGTGGACGACAGGTTCCTGGGTGCAGGCTGCGAACGCGCTCGGAGGGCGATGGCTGGGGCTGGTCGTGGTTGCGGGAGGCATGATCTGCGGTCTCGGCATGACCAACGCCCTGGTGCTCTCTTACACGCGCGTGCCGTTCGCCATGGCGGAGGACGGCTACTTGCCCTCGGCGTTCCTGCGAGTTCATCCCAAGAGCGGCGCGCCTTGGATTTCGATCGTCGCCTGCGCTATGGCGTGGACGGTTTGCCTTCCCCTCGGTTTTGAGCGCCTGGTGCTGATCGACATCATCCTCTACGGGGTGTCGCTGATGCTTGAGTTCATCGCGCTGGTGGTGCTGCGCTGGCGCGAACCGGACCTGCCGCGCAGGTTCCGTGCGCCGGGAGGACTGATCGGGGCGGTGGCGCTGGGCATCGGACCGGCAGCGCTGCTGGTGCTGATGTACGTCCGCGGCGAAAGCGAGCGCACCGGGCCGATCACCGCGCTCGGACTGGGCGCCATCCTGGCGCTGCTCGGTGTCGTGGTGTACTTTTTCGCGGCGCGGCGGAGGCGCGCGATGGTTGCGTCCCGCTAAGCAGCCAAGCGTGTTGTGACCTGACTCACACCCTGTTGTGCGCCCTCTTGGTATAGTGTGCGGTTGCTCTCCACGCGCTGCTGCGCGTGGACCATGCGAGGTTCCATGGCCCGCCGATTCGAGCAGTCCCGAGAACTCCGCCGCCGCGCCGAAGCCGTGATTCCCGGGGGCGTCAATTCGCCGGTGCGCGCCTTTCGCGCCGTCGGCGGCGATCCGCCGTTCATCACCCGCGGCGAGGGCGCCCATACCTGGGACGCAGACGGCAACGAGTACATCGACTACGTCGGCTCCTGGGGCCCGCTGATTCTCGGCCATGCAGCGCCGGTCGTGGTCGAGGCGATCATCGAAGCCGCGCGCAAGGGAACCAGCTTTGGCGCGTCCACGCCATCGGAGGTGGATCTGGCAGAAGCCGTCCTGGAGGCCTATCCCTCCATGGAAAAGCTGCGCTTCGTCAGCTCCGGCACCGAAGCGACCATGTCCGCCATCCGCCTGGCGCGCGCCTTCACGCAGCGCAAGTACATCGTGAAGTTTGAGGGCTGCTACCACGGTCATAGCGACGCGCTGCTGGTGAAAGCGGGCTCGGGCGTCGCGACGCTCGGCATTCCGGGCTCCGCAGGCGTGCCCGAAGAGTTCGTCCAGTTCACGCTGGCGCTTCCCTACAACGACCCCAACGCGGTCGAAGACGCATTCAAGAAATATAAAGGCGAGATCGCCTGCGTCATCGTGGAGCCGGTGGTCGGCAACATGGGGTGCGTGGCGCCGCGGAAGGGCTACCTGGACGCGCTGCGCTACCTGACCTCGCGCGACAACGCGCTGCTCATTTTCGACGAGGTCATGACTGGCTTCCGGGTTGCCTTCGGAGGCGCGCAGGAGTTGTACGGAACGCGTCCCGACATCACCACGCTGGGCAAGATCATCGGTGGCGGCTTGCCCGTCGGCGCCTACGGCGGGCCTTCTGAAATCATGGACATGATCGCGCCCCTCGGTCCGGTATACCAGGCAGGGACGCTCTCGGGAAATCCACTGGCGATGGCAGCGGGCCTGGCGACCATCTGCCATCTTCGCGACAACCGCGAAGTCTACGGCCGCATGGAGCGCATGGCGGCGACGCTGGTCCAGATGGTGAGCGAAGCAGCGACCGAGGCCGGTGTGGCGGTCACCGCCAACCGCGTCGGCTCAATGTTTACCTGGTTCTTCACGACTGAGATCGTCACCGATTGGCGTGCCGCTGCCACCTGTAACACGCAGGCGTTCGGCAGGTTCCACCACGGCATGCTGGACGCGGGAGTTTACCTGCCGCCCTCGCAGTTCGAAGCGGCCTTCCTGGGCGCGGCCCATACCGACGAAGACATCAGCCAGACCGTGGCCGCCGGCCGCGAAGCCCTGGCGGCGGTGCAAGTATGAGCTGTTCGCCGGGGGACTTGTTCCAAGCTACAGCTTCAGCGATTTCAGCCACTGGCGCAGGTCGCCGCCGAGGTCGTCACGCTTGAGCGCGAATTCCACCGTCGCCTTCAGGAAGCCAAGCTTGTCGCCGGTGTCGTGGCGCTTACCGTCAAAGTTGTAGGCGTAGATTTTTTCCCGAGTCAGCAACTGCCGCATGGCGTCGGTGAGCTGCAACTCGCCGCCGGCGCCGAGGGGCGTGGTCTCCAGCATCTCGAAAATGGTTGGCGTCAGAATGTAGCGCCCAATGACAGCCAGGTTGGACGGCGCTTCTTCCGGGCGCGGCTTCTCCACCAGGTTGCGCACCTCGAACAGCTTGCCCTGCCAGCGCCCATCGACGGGTTTGGCGTCAATCACGCCGTAGGCGGAGATCGCGTTTCCTTCGACTATCTGCGTGGCGATCACCGAGGACTGGGTCTCCTCGAAAACCTCCGCCATTTGCTTCAGGCAGGGCACCGGCGCGTCAATGACGTCGTCGGCAAGCAGCACCGCGAAGGCCTCGTTGCCCACCAGCTCGCGGGCCATCAACACCGCGTGACCCAGCCCCATCGCCTCTTTCTGGCGGACGTAGGCAACGTGAATCATGTCGGAGATATGGCGCACCACCGCGAGCAGGTCGGTCTTGCCGCGTTCTTCCAGCATCTTTTCCAGTTCGTAGCTGACGTCGAAGTGATCCTCAATCGCGCTTTTGCCGCGGCCGGTAATGATGATGATCTGGTCGCAGCCTGATGCCATCGCTTCTTCGACGCCGTACTGGATGATGGGCTTGTCCACCAGCGGCAGCATTTCCTTGGGTTGCGCCTTGGTGGCGGGGAGGAAGCGTGTTCCCAGGCCGGCGGCCGGGAACACCGCCTTGCGGACTGTCATCTTCATCAGAACGCTCGCTCCGCGCGCGGCAAACGAAATACCTTATCACAACAAAGCGCGCCCATCGGTGATCACACCGCCGCCGGCTGTTGGACTGGAGCCGGGAAACGAAGATTCAGTTTCTCGACGATGCGCCGGAAATGCTCCGACCATTCCGCATCATCCTGCCGCCCCGCATATTCGGTTTCCAGCAGCGAGTAAAAAGTGTTTTGCACTCGCCACAGGTTGATGTCGAAGGGCCAGGCGATGGAAATGATCGCATGCATGCGCGCCAGCAGCGGCAGGTTGCCGGGGGCGGCCAGCAGTTCGTCGGACATCTGGTTCAGCCTTCGCCGCAAGGCGTACTCCAGCCCGGTGGTATCGAGATTGATCTTCTCGCGCTTGGCGGTCTCGAGCAGGCCCCGCACCTCGTCCAAGTCGAGTTCTGGCGCTTCCAGGGCGCGCCGCAAGGAATTATTGAGAACGAATTCCGCCGTCAATACCAGGACCTTCGGCGGGGTTGTGTTGAGGCCGGCAAGGAAACGCATGAGCTGCGCATGATGTTCGTAAATCTGCCGGTAGCTGGCCTCGGCCTCGCCCAGTGTCGTTTCCAGGATGCGGGTGACAATGCGCCGCTGCTCGTCGCGAAACAGAGACTTCAGCGAATACGCCGTACCCTCGAAATGGCGGTCGAGCACGCGCACCGCTTCCGGCAGGTCGGCGCGCCCGAAGGCGTCGCTCACCGACTGCGCCATGGCGTGGTACTCGTCCTCGCTGCGGAACCGGCGGACCCCGGCGCTGAGGTTGTGGTCGCCAAAGTGGAGCACGCCGAAGCTGATCGGCATCTGCTCGCGCGTGATGCGCGACATGATCCGCGCCCGGCCCACCGCGACGGCTGCGCGTCCTGATTGTTGCGTGTGCGAGTCCAGCAGGTCAACGTCGTAACAATAGATGGTGTTCTGCTCGCCGAAGCCATCAAACAGAGAAGTGATCGCGGAGTGCGCCCCGACGCCCAGCAGGTCAACCATCGCCGGTTTTACGAACTTTTCGTAGACCTCCACCCCGGTGCCGAAGTTGGGAATGTTGCTGCGCGACTCGCGCAGGCGCTTTTCGAATTCCTGCTCGTGGTGATCGCCGAACAACGTCTGCGCCAGTTGCACGGCGCGTCCCGCGTACTGGATCACTTGCACCGTCTCGATCCCGGTCAGTTCGTCGAAAAACCAGCCACAGCTGGTGTACATGAGCATGGCGTGACGCTGCATTTCGAGCAACTCGAGCGCCCGCACCTGCTCCTCGCGCTCCAGTTTGCGCCCGGCGTGCCCGGCAAGGAAGCGGTCCACGTTTTCGGGTGAACGGTCAAGTACGATGGAGACAAATTCATCGCGCGCCTTCCAGGGATCCTGCAACAGCTCGCGCCCGGATTGCTCGAATTGCGGCGCCAGGTCGTCGCGCAGCCAATCCAGCGCCGACCGCAACGGCGCGCGCCACTGCTGGTTCCAGCCGGCGTGCCCGCCGGAGTTGCAGCCGCAATCGGTGGACCAGCGGCCAACGCCGTGCGCGCAACTCCACGCCGTGTTCTCCAGGATTTCCGCTTCGTGGGTGGGCGGATGCTTTTCCAGGTATTCACCGTAATTGGTGATTTTTGCCAGCTGCTTCGACTCAATATGCTCCAGCGCGTACGACAGCGCCATGTCGCCGTGAGCGTGATGATGCCCGTAGGTCTCGCCGTCAGTGGCAATGTGCACCAGTTGCGGCCACTTGCGGTGCTCGGAAAATCCGCTGAGCAGCCTCGACGCAAACGTCTCCCCATTCGACAGCAGGCGCTCGAATGCCACCGCCCGCGAAATCGGGCCGTCGTAGAAGAACAGGTTGATGCTTCGCCCCGAGGAAAGCTGGCAAACGTAGGCGCGCGTCGGATCGATGTTTCCGCCCTCCATGGTTTGCCACTGCGGTCCCTTGCCGTCCGCCTTGGCTTCCTGTGCGCCGGTGCGCAGTTTGCGAATTTGCCTGGCCTGGTGCTGGGCCAGGATGGTGAACTTGATTCCCAAATCGGCGAGCAATTCCAGCGACTCAAGGTCCACTGCCGTCTCCGGCAACCACATGCCCTCGGGATCGCGCTGGAAGCGGTGCTGGAAATCACGAATGCCCCATAATATTTGGGTATATTTGTCGCGGCGGTTCGCCAGCGGCAGGATCATGTGGTTGTAGGCCTGGGCGATGGCGGAACCGTGCCCGGAAAATGTTTCCCGGCTGACGCGGTCCGCTTCCAGGATCAACTCGTAGGTGCGGTGCGCATTCTGCTCCATCCAGGAGAGCAGCGTGGGGCCGAAGTTGAAGCTGATCCGCGAATAGTTGTTGGTGATCTTGACGATCCGGCCTTCGTCGTCGAGGATGCGTGACGCCGCATTCGGCGCATAGCACTCGGCCGTGATCCGCTCATTCCAGTCATGGTATGGGTAGGCGGAATCCTGCACTTCGACGGCTTCCAGCCATGGGTTCTCCCGCGGCGGCTGGTAAAAATGGGCATGTATGCAGATATAGCGGTCCATGAGCATCTACTTGGATGTTGAATTTCCTGGCCGCGGCTATCGCGGTGTGAAGCAGACAGCAATTATTTTCGGCAGCGCGGTTTTCCGGCTCGACTGTTCGCCTTTTCTGCTGACGGATCGGCCGTGGGATTTCGGGGTCTTTGAGCGCCGGCAGTAAGCACGGCAAGCGCGTACCCGCATCAGAGTTGATGGGGGCGTGCATGGGGCTGAGGGCGCGGGTCACTCGACATGTAAGAACCAAGCGGCCGGAACTGGTTCGAAAACCCAAGAAACAGGACTTGCTTGACGACGAATTCAGGCGTCACCGCGCGCTGCGCATCCTTGCCGCCGTCTGTATCGTCGCGGTGGTGGTCTGGCTTGCGGTTGCTCTGTTTGCGCCCGGGTTGAAATACCAGCTTGCGCAGACGCCCGCTGCCGCCCTCGACTCGCCGGAATTCCTTCGGGTATTGGAGGCGCTGGCGGACTCCCGCATTTCCCGCGACAACCGCATCGAAGCGCTGCCCAACGGCGAGAACTTCTACGAAGCTGAAATCGCCGCCATGAGCCAGGCCCGCCACAATATCAACATCGACGCCTACATTTTTCACCGCGGCGACCTGGCCAAGCGTGTCCTCCATGTGCTCACCGAGCGCGCCCAACATGGGGTCCGCGTGTCGATGACCATCGACGCCATCGGCAGCTCGATCACTCCCAAGAGTTACTTCGATGATCTTCGCAAGGCCGGCGGGCGTGTGCAGTGGTATCACAAGGTCCGGTGGAACACCTGGATGCGCAGCAACAACCGCACCCACCGCGAAATACTGACCATTGACGGTCAGATCGGGTTTGTAGGCGGCGCCGGCTACGACGACCAGTGGGTTTACTCGAAAAGCGCCGACAAGCCACGCTGGCGCGACACGATGTTCCGCGTCCAGGGCGACGCCGTCCGCGGATTGCAAAGCGCCGTAGTGCAGAACTGGCTGGAAGCGTCCGGCGAGATTTTGGATGGCCCGGAATACTTTCCCCCGCCGGTGAATGCCGGCAGCACCCCCGCGCTGGTCGTGGCCAGCACCCCGACCACCAGCGGCGCTACGCGCGCGCGCATCCTGTACCAGTATTTGCTTGCCGGGGCGCGCAAATCGATCGACATCACGACGCCCTACTTCGTGCCCGATTCCAGCGCTCGTGACGAATTGCTTCGCGCCATGCGCGAGCGCCACGTCAAGGTGCGCATCCTGGTTCCCGGCCCCAAGAACGACCATCCCTCGATCCGGCATACCAGCCGCAGCACCTATGGTGATTTGCTCCTGGCCGGCGCCGAAATTTACGAATACGAGCCCTCCATGCTGCACGCGAAACTGATGGTGGTAGACGGCGCCTGGGTGGTTGTTGGTTCCACCAATTTCGATCCTCGCTCTTTCGGCATTGATGAAGAGGACAATCTTGCCGCCCTCGACCCGCAACTCGCGCAGGATTTGACGGCGCAGTTCGACAACGACCTCAAGTCCAGCCGACACATTACCTACGAGAAGTGGAAGAGCCGGTCGCCTTACGAGCGCGCCCTGGAGTGGGTGGGCGCATTGTGGCAACGACAGCAATAGACGCTTCGCGCGGGTGCTGCATCTGAGTCAATGAAATACCCACTCCAGCCAAGAAGCGGGCTTGAGTGGAGCACCCAGGGTGCGAGCCGAGGGACCTGCTATTGCGTATGCCTGCCAGCTTTCGCGTCGCCACCTACAACATCCATAAGTGCCGCGGGTTGGACCGCCGCGTGCTGCCGGACCGCATCGCCGGCGTGTTGCGCGAGCTCGACGCCGATGTCATTGCCCTGCAGGAAGTGCTCAGCATTGAGGGTGGCGCGCCCGAGGATGACCAGGCCAGCTTCATCGCCTCCAAGCTCTCAGGGTATTCCTGCCACTTCGGGGAGAACCGCCGATTGCGCGGCGGTGCCTACGGCAATGTCATTCTGAGCCGCCTGCCGGCGACCTCGGTCCGCAACTACGACATAACCTGGCGTGGCCGCGAAGCCAGGGGCTGCCTGCGGGCCGACGTGATCGTTCCCGGCGGCGAGGCGCTGCACATCTTCAACGTCCACCTGGGCACCGCGTTCATCGAGCGCCGCCACCAGGCGCGCCGCCTGCTTTCACTCGACGTTCTGCGGTCGGACGACATTACCGGCCCGCGCATCGTGGTCGGAGACTTCAACGAGTGGACCGCCGGGCTGGCTTCGCGCCTGATGTCGCGCGAGTTTGAAACCGTGGACCTCAGCCGGCACATCCGGCGCAGCCGGACCTACCCCGGCATCCTGCCGCTGCTTCACCTGGACCATTTTTATTTTGACGGTCACCTGCTGCTGGAAGCGTTCTCCCTCCATCGCACGCGTAGGTCGCTGATTGCCTCCGACCACCTGCCCATGGTCGCTCAGTTCCGGCTTCCCGCCGCCGAATCGGCGGCCTGACCGCGGCGCTTCTGAAAATCACGCGAAAAACTTTTTTCCTCTGTCCTCCACAACTAATCCACTTCACCCGCACCGCCGATGATGCGGGTTACAATGAATTGCTCTTGCGCTCGTCTCCGCCTTGCCGCAATGTATCTGCGGAACCCCATGGCCACCACCAAGCTGTGCCCGGTGTGCGAGGACACCGGTTGGAAAACCATCGTCGACGGCCGCGACCGCCGTGTTACCCGTTGCGACTGCCGCCGCCAGGAACGTAACCTCAAGCTGCTCGAGCAGGTCCGCATCCCCCGCCGCTACGAACATTGCGAGCTCTCCAACTTCGAAATCATGAATGGCCACGCCCCGGCGTTGTCTTCGGCATTGATGGCTTCAAAGCGGTTCGTCGCTGAATACCCGGTCGAGCGCGCCGGCCTGCTCATCATCGGACCCATCGGGGTTGGAAAAACGCACCTCGCCGTCGGGATCATCAAGGAAATCATTGCCAAGGGCATTCCCTCCCTGTTCTACGATTACCGCGAGCTGCTCAAGGCAATTCAGAACTCCTACAACGCCTCCGTGGCGGTCACGGAAATGCAGGTGCTGCGGCCGGTCTTCGACACCGAACTGCTCGTGCTCGACGAACTGGGCGCCGTCAAACCCACGGAATGGGTCTGGGATACGGTCAGCCACATCCTCAACACGCGCTACAACGACGAGCGCACGACCATCATTACGACCAACTTCAAGGACCTGCCGCCGTCCAAGGGTGATGTCGAGGAGGGCGAGCGCGCCCGCGCCTTTCGCGCCTCGCGCGAGGAAACGCTGGGCGACCGCATTGGGGAGCGCATGCGCTCCCGCCTGCATGAAATGTGCAAGGTGGTGAAGATGGAAGGAGAAGACTTCCGCACCAAGTACCGGAGCGCGAGTTTCCGCTAACCACTGCAGAATTTAGAATGAGGAATTAAGAATGCTGAAGTTGTGACATTCTTAATTCTGCATTCTCAATTCGGCATTCCTGCGATGTGCGTTCATCAGCGGCTAAAATGACCTGGTGCTTCCCGTCCACCAGGACTTCCGCCCGGAGCGCGACGCCGAAATCTTCTCTTCGGCGCCGGCCGCGCCCGCGGTTTTCCTGCTCCGCGGAAGCGACCCGCAAGCCGAGCCCTACGTCAGCAAGACGGCCAATCTTCGCCGCCGCCTGATTCGCCTGCTCGGTCCCGCCGAGGAGCGCACGCGCAAGCTGAACCTGCGCGAGCGCGTCGGCACCATCGAATACGCGCCGACCGGCTCCGATTTCGAATCCGGCTTTGTTCTCTACAAGACCCTGCGCGAAGTGTTTCCTGCGACCTACCAGGACCGCCTGCGTCTGCGCGCCGCGCCCCTGGCCCGCTTTCGTCTGGAAAACCGTTATCCGCGCGTCTCCATTACCACGCACCTGAGCAGCGCCAAGAGCGCCTATTACGGCCCGTTTCCATCGCGCGCCGCAGCCGAGAAGTTCGCCAACGACGCGCTCGACTTTTACAAGATTCGCCGCTGCATCGAAGAACTGAATCCTGACCCAAAATTTCCCGGCTGCGTCTATTCGGAAATGAAGATGTGCCTCGCGCCTTGCTTCAAGGGCTGTACCGACGAGCAATACGCCGCCGAAGTCGCCCGCGTCGAGACCTTCTTCGACTCCCGCGGCCAGTCGCTGGTGCGCGAGATTTCCGCAGCCCGCGACAAGGCCTCCGCCGAGCTTGAATTTGAAACCGCCTCGATCCTGCACGCGCAACTGGAGAAACTCAAGCCCGTGCTCTCCCAGTTGCCGGAAATCGTGCACCGCCTCGACCGCCTCCACGCGCTGATGATCCAGCCTTCCTCGCAGCCAAATTCGGTGACCTTCTTCCGCATTCAGGCGGGCTGCCTCTCCGATCCCATCACATTTCAGCTCCCCGGAATCGTCGGTTCCGCTCCGCAACCCGATCCGTCTCGCGCTGTCGCAACCGGCAATCGACCATTAACAATCGGCAATGACGCTGTAGGTTCCGGCGCCCCGCCGGGGCAGCCCTTGACCTCAGCCCAGAGCTCTGCCTCCGCGGGCGGCCTCGTCCGCGGCAAGAAAACGCCTCACTCCATGGAATCGCGCGTCCTGGACTCGCTGGCCGCCGCCTCGGCCCCATCCTGCACCCGCCAGGAAACCGTCGAGCACCTGGCCATCCTGAAGCGCTGGTACTACCGTTCGTCGAAAATCGGGGAAATCTTCTTTGCCGAAGAAAATGGGGAACTGCCGATGCGCCGCATCGTTCGCGGCATCTCGCGCGTTTTCCGCGGCGAAAAGCCCGCCGCCGACTTGAGCGAAACCGCGCGCGACTACTGGATCAACCGCGGCAAGGAAGCGGAACTCGGAAAAGAATAGCCACCGGTGACTACAGATTCACGCGAATCCAAACAAAACCTTGATTGGCGGCGAGAATCAGTCTGCGTTCATCCGTGTGAGTCCGTGGCCAATTGCTTTTCCGGGTGTTTGCGGAACACGACCCTCACTCCGTCTCGCCAGCGCTCGGCCACGGCTACGAGCTGCCACTCGATGGCCGGCGACAGGTATCGCAGCAGCGTGTCGGTTGCGGGATGGATGTGCAGGGCGGGGGCGACCAGCATGAGCAGCGGCGGCTGCGGCGACAACTCCCGGCCCGGAAAATACCCGAATTGCGCGAACTCTCCGCGCTGCTGGTGCCAGCGCACGCGCGCCCAGTAATCCAGCCCTTGCAGCGGCAGGTGAATATCTTCGTCCGCCTTCAACTCAATCACCGCCAACCGGCGCTCCCGCGTCGCTGCCAGCACATCAATCATGGCGCGGTCGGAAGCGGAGAACGCCGGCACCTGCGAGTACACACACGCTGCATCCAGACGGGCATCAACCGCCGTGACCTCTCGAATGACCAGCGACTCCAGCCAGCGCTCCGGGCACGCCCTCCGCAACGGGTGCAGCCCGTCTCCATGCGACTGCCGCGCCATCCTCACCACTTCCACGAAGGCCGCAAACTGCTCTGCATTTTCCTCCGTGACAGTGGTTTCGCACGCCCCGGCGCCGAACACCAGCTCCTCCGCCGCGCGGAACGAGCTTTCGCTGATGGCCATGCGGGACCGGGCGAACTCCAGACCGTGCAGCCGGAATGCGATCTCCCCCGGTGTGACGATCGCGACCTCGGCTTCCGGCGCCAGCGCGCGGACTCGCTCGATCGAACTCTTGAAGCGCTCGCGCGCGGCGTTCTCGTCAGCGCAGCGCACCAGCCGCGTATCGATGTTGCCGGCGTCGGAGCAATCCACCTCGTGCACCTCCGCGCCGCGCTCATCCACCTCGAATAGTCGCCATTTGCAGGCTGACCGGGCAAGATGTGCCATCCGCGCACGCACGACTGTTGAGGCCCTTGCCGGCACGAACAATGCCAGGCTTTCGACGAATCCCTTGGCGCAGTGCTCGCGCAAGTATTCCAGCCAAAGCAGCCCGAAGGTCAGCGAGCCATCAATCGAGGACTGCAGTTCTTCCGAGTTCACCCCCAGCACCGCTGTCCATGCGTTGCCCTTGCGCAAGACACCGCGTGTGTAAACCGGGCCGAAGGAGCGCTCCAGGTCACTGGAGGAGATCAGGCGGTCGAGCGTGTGCCCCGGAAACTCGCGCGCCAGGACCTTCTCCAGCATCGACCGGTAGCGCGCCCGCGCCGTATTTTTCGCCGTGACGCTGCGCCGGTCGCGACTGCGGCAGATTTCCAGCTTGGTCGGGCGGGTCTGCCCGAAGCGCACGACGCTCAACTGCAATAAGTCCTTGGTGCGCTCCACCTCGAGCACGCGGCGTACGACATTGCGCTCCTGCGACCACAGGTGGAGCAGACACTTTCCGTGCTGTTCGGAGACCGAATAGCGCGCGTTGCGCAGGTCAAACAACACGGCGGCATCTTCCAGCACGACCGCATCGGTCGATGCGCCGAGAAACTCCCCCAACTCGCGCGTGAGCAGCTCCAGAATCATGCCAAACTACCCATTTTTTCACCCGCTCCGCGCGCGAGCACCTGGAAACGCCGAGGCTAGGTCGGACGCAGGCGCAAAACGGGAACTGCGGCGCCAGCACATGCGCCAAAACCGGCCCAAAATGGGTAAACCTCCCTTGCCTTGGTTTTGCTTCGCCGTCCGGGCGAAGCTGTTAGACTCAGTCTTTGTGGGGGCGCGCGGCATCCAATGACTGTCATGCACAAGGGCAATTATTTTTTTGAGCGCTATGGTCTTGCGGAAAATGACCTGCAGCGATATCTAGCCGGCGCGCTGTCGGCCGGCGGCGACTACGCCGACCTTTATTTCGAGTACCACACCACGACCTCCATCACCCTGGATGAGTCCATGGTGAAGTCAGCCACGCAGGGCATTTCCGCCGGCTGCGGGGTGCGCGTTCTCAGCGGCGAGCGCACCGGCTACGCTTACACCGACGATCTCTCGCCGGAGAAAATTCTGCGTGCCGCGCGCACCGCCGCGCTCATCGCCAGAGGTCCTGCCAAAGAGCCGGAAGTCAGCCTGAAGGAGAAACCGGGACGCGATCTGTATCCCGTGCAGCTTCCCTCCGTGAGCGCCGACATCCGGGAGAAGCTCGACCTGGTCAAGCGTGCCGATGTCGCCGCTCGCGCCTACGATCCCCGCATCAAGGAAGTCCGGGCCAGCTACGCCGACGAGCTGCGCCGCATTCTCGTGGTCGGCTCCGACGGCAGCTTCGCCGAGGACTCGCAGCCGCTGGCGCGCATGAGCATTCTCTGCCTGGCCCGCAACAACGGCCAGTCGGCGAAAGGGACCTCCGGCGGCGGCGGGCGCGTCGCGCTGGATTTCTTCCGCACCGAAAAGACTCCCGAACACTTTGCCGAAGAGGCGTCGCGCCAGGCGATCATCCAACTGGACGCCCGCGACGCTCCGGCGGGGGAAATGGAAGTTGTGCTGGGACCGGGATGGCCGGGAATCCTGCTGCACGAAGCCATCGGTCACGGCCTGGAGGCCGATTTCAATCGCAAAGGCACGTCCGCGTTCACCGGCCGTATCGGCACGCGCGTTGCCAGCGATAAGTGCACGGTCATCGATAATGGCACGGTTCCCGGTCGCCGCGGCTCGCTCAACGTCGACGACGAGGGCAACACCACGCAGGAAACGGTGCTGATCGAGAAGGGCATTCTCAAGGGCTACCTGAGCGACAAGCTTTCCTCGCGGCTGATGGGCATCGCTAATACCGGTAACGGCCGCCGCGAAAGCTACGAGCACATTCCCATGCCGCGCATGACCAACACCTACATGCTCAGCGGCACCGATTCGCCGGAAGATATTCTGCGCTCGGTAAAGCGCGGGGTGTTTGCCGCGAACTTCGGCGGCGGGCAGGTGGACATCACCAACGGCAAGTTCGTTTTCTCCGCCTCCGAGGCATACCTGATCGAGGACGGCCACGTCACCGCGCCTTTGAAGAATTGCACCCTTATCGGCAACGGCCCTGACGTGCTGACGCGCGTTTCCATGGTCGGCAACGATCTCAAGCTCGACGAAGGCGTCGGCACCTGCGGCAAGGAAGGCCAGTCGGTGCCGGTCGGCGTCGGCATTCCCACCCTCAAGGTGGACCGCATCACCGTGGGCGGCACAGGGTCGAATTAAGAATTAAGAATGCAGAATGAAGAATGGCGGAATCAAACCGGCGCTTTTGCTTTGCATTTTTCATTCTGACTTCTTGATTCTTCATTTCTCCTTGTCTCGGCGCCTCCGTGGTGAATAAGCCTTATGGATGTTAAAGAAATCGCAGTCGACGTAGTGAACCGCGCCATGCGTGGTGGAGCCACTGCCGCGGAAGCGGTGGTGCGCGAAGGCAACGAATTCTCCACTGTCGTCCGCCTCGGCCAGGTCGAAACGCTGAAGGAGTCCGGTTCCAGGGCGATCGGCTGCCGTGTTTTCCGCGGGCAGCGGGCCGCTTCCACGTACAGCAGCGATCTTTCGCCGGAAGGCGTCAACCAGATGGTGTCCTCCGCACTCGCGCTCGCCGAGGTTACCTCGGAGGATCCGCACGCGGGCTTGCCCGAAGCTTCGCAACTCGGCGCCATCGGCGGCGATCTTGACCTGTACTTTGACGACGTCTATTCACTTTCCGGGGAACAGCGCATCGAATACGCGCGCCGGGCGGAGAAGGCAGCGCTCGACTGCGACACGCGAATCAACAACTCGGAGGGCGGTTCCTTTGACGCCGCCGACGGCCACAAAGTGCTGGCCAATTCGCACGGCTTCGTCGGTGAGTACCGCAACTCCTACTGCTCCGTTTCCGCCGTCCCGGTCGCCCAGGAAGGCACTTCGATGCAGCGCGACTACTGGTATTCGGTCGCCCGGACGCTGAAGAAACTGGACCAGCCGGAGCTGGTTGGCCGCATCGCCGCGCAGCGCACCTTGCGCCGGCTGGGCGCCCACAAGGTAAAGACCGCGAGGGTCCCGGTCATACTTGATTCGCAGATGGCGCGCACGCTCATGGAGCACGTCTTCGAGGCGGTCAATGGCGACGCCATCTACCGTGGCGCTTCGTTTCTGGCCGGGCGGCTGGGCGAGCGCGTTGCCGGCGACAACGTCACCGTGATTGACGACGGTACGCTTCGCGGCGGCTTCGGCACCAGCCCGTTCGACAGCGAAGGTGTTCCAACCCGGCGCACCGTTATCATTGAGAACGGCGTGCTCAAGAGCTACCTGTTGAACACCTATACCGCCAAGAAACTCGGGCTGCAAACAACCGGCAACGCTTCGCGCGGGCTGGCCGGAAATCCCTCCATCGGTGTTGGGAACTTCTTCCTGCAGCCGGGGACCAAGAAACCGGAGGAGATCATCGCCGGGGTTGCGGAGGGCTTGTACGTGACCGAGTTCCTCGGCTTCGGCGTGAACCTGGTTACCGGTGACTTCTCGCGGGGAGCTTCGGGGTTGTGGATCTCGGGTGGCGAACTTGCTTATCCGGTCGAGGAGATCACGGTCGCCGGCAACCTGAAGGACATGCTGCTCAACATCGCCGAGGTCGGCAGCGACCTGGAATTTCGCGGCGCCATCGCCGCCCCCACACTGCGAATGGAAGGGCTGACCGTGGCCGGAGAGTAAGCTGGACCTCCGCTGCTGCTCTCCCCAGGTCACAGCAGAAGCCGAAATCCCCCGCCGCTGCTTTTCCCTGCGGTTATTCTTTGATTTTCAGGTTGATATACGCGGTTTTGCGGGAATCGAAGGAGCTGAGCGTTTTGGCGTCGCTCTTCCTGCCGTTGTGTTCGGCATAGACTTCGTAATCGACGTTCGGTGAAAGCGCGTTAAAGCGGTAGGTGCCGTCCTGGCCGGCAATAAAAGTCTTGACGGAGAGCGTCTTGCTGTTTTTCAGGTAGACAATGGCGCCTGCCAACGGCTTGTCCTGTTGATTCATGACCTCGCCGGTAAGCGAGCGCACCTGGGGCTCTTTGTCCGACGCAGCCGCGGCCATGACCGGCGACGGCAAGGCACAACTTCCACCCAGCAGTGTAGCCAGGACAGCGGCAAGCCATAGCTTCTTCACAGGTCACTCCTGGTTTTGGGTTCGGCTACCCGGTTAGATGCAAACCGGCAGCCGGTCTGCTCATCATATTCCAACCCGTTTTGCAGCATTCAGTTGCGGTGGTTTCCAGCCGTGGCCCGGCGCGTGCGATAATGAACATAAGAGCCTAATTTCCCGCGATGGCGGACCTGCGAAGGCGGCAATTCGTGCAATTGTTCCGACGCTTCTTGATTGCGACTTTGTTTCTCTGTCTCGGCTGTGCGGCGCAGGCGAATTCTCCGGAAGTCAACCAGCGCATCGAGCGGCAGGTCCGCATTTACCTGTCCGATAAGATTTCTCCCTCTGTCAACATAACCGTCGGCGCGCGCACCCCCAGCCCGGACTTCGCCGGATACGATAAGGTTGCGGTAACGCTCTCGCAGGGAGAGCGCAAGCAGGACCTGGACTTCCTGGTTTCCAAGGACGGCAGCAGCCTGGTGCGTGTCATCAAGTGGGATCTCACCAAGGACCCATATGCCGAGGTCATGAAGAAGATCGATCTTAACGGACGTCCTATTCGCGGCAACAAGGACGCCAAGGTAACGATTGTCAACTTCGATGACCTGGAATGCCCGTTCTGCTCCAGGATGCACAACCAACTGACCCGGGAGGTGCTCAAGATGTATGGCGACCGGGTGCGGATCATCTACAAGGATTTTCCGCTGGCCGAAATCCACCCGTGGGCCATTCACGCGGCCGTGGACGCTAACTGCCTGGCCGCGCAGAACTCCGACGCGTACTGGGAATTCACCGACTATGCGCACGCCAACCAGAAGCAGATTTCCGGGGAGATGAAGCCGCCGTTCACGCAGCAATTCGCCACTTTGGACCAGGCGGCGACCGCCATCGCACAGCGTCGCAACTTGAGCTTGGGACCGCTACAGGCTTGCTTGAAGGAACAGAAAGAAGCCACGGTGACGGCGTCGATGCAGGAAGGCACTGGCCTGGGTATTTCTGCCACGCCGACGATTTTCGTGAATGGCGAAAAGATCGACGGCGCCGCGCCATTGCCGGACCTGCAGGTGGTGATCAATCGCGCGCTGCGCGCTGCGGGTGAGCCGCTGCCCATGGCTGCCATGGACACCAAGCAGGCTGAGGCCACCGCTGCCGAGGCGAAAACGTCGGCTTCCAAGACTAGTCCGGCGGATAAGGCGTCCGGACCGCCGAAGTAGCGTTTTTGCGTTTTTGTGTCAAAAGCCGCTCCGCTTTGGCGGCTGACCGTCGACAGATCTTTTGGAGGAAAACTTGATTCGCACTTCTACCGGGCGCTGGACCGTAGGCCCCGCAATCCTGATGGTCGCACTTGTGGTTGGTCTCGCCGGGTGCAATCGCGGCCAGACTGCGGCTGACGTCATGGCTAAAGTCAACGGCCGGAAAATCCTGCGTTCGGAAGTGGACAAGTACTACGCCCACCAGACCGCGAACTCGCCGCAGCAACCCTCCGACGAGCAGTCCACCAGCTTGAAGCTCGGCATCCTGAAAGAGCTGATTGACAACGAAATCCTGATGCAGCGCGCGGAAAAGCTCGGCCTGCTGGCCACCAATGAAGAAGTGGACCAGAAACTGAATGAGATCAAGGCGCCCTACACGCAGGAGGAATTCGACAAGCGGCTCAACGAGCGCAAGATCACGCTCGATGATTTCAAGCGTGACCTGCGCCGCTCCATCACCATCGACAAGGTGCTGAACCGGGAGATTGCCTCCAAAATCAGCATTTCCGATGCCGACATCACCAGCTACTACAACGCCCACAAGGCGGAGTTCAACCTGATCGAGCCGCAGTATCACCTGGCGCACATCTTTGTCACCACGCAGCCCAACTCGCAGGTGCGCAACCTGAAGAACGACAAGGCGCAGAACGAGGGCGAAGCGCGCAAGAAAGTCCAGATGATCATGAACCGTCTGGACAGCGGCGAAGATTTTGCCTCGGTGGCGATGAATTATTCCGAGGACCCGGAAAGCGCGGGTAATGGCGGCGATCTGGGCTTCACGCCGCAGTCGGCGCTGGCCAAGACCGATCCGGCCACGCGCGACGCCGTCAGCAAGCTCAAGCCCGGGCAGTACAGCAACGTGATCGTTATCGCCAACCCGGAGACCCACCAGGTGTTCGGCTTCCGCATCGTGAAGCTGATCACCAAGGAGCCGGCCGGCCAGCGCGAACTCGGCGACGAACGGGTGAAGCAGGCCATCCGCGACCAGTTACGAGACCGCCGCGAGCAGTTGCTCAAGGCCGCCTACTACGACGTCGTGCGCGACCAGGCGAAAGTCGAAAACTATTACGCTGAGCAGATTCTGAAGAGCACGGGACAGAAATAGCAGCGGGTGCGGCGCCGCGCGCGCGTGCGATCTGAGACAATCCTGGCCGGCGCCCGATCGATCAGGCAGACGAAAGTGCATCCAGGTTCAGCCTTTGCGCCAGCGTTCGCCGCTCGGCGTGGGAGATGAACGCGGCGTTTACCGCGTTCTTTTGACATGCCAGGAACTCCGCCTGGTTCCATCCCAGCTCCCGTGACAATACCTCAAATTCGGCACTGACCGATGTGTTCGAGGAGGTGTGCGCGTCGGTGCTGACGGTGACGGGCACGCCCTGTGCCAGCAGGCGCGTGATGGGGTGCGCCCGCAACGAGGGGACGCAGCGTGTCTGCACGTTCGAGGTCGGACACATATCGAGCGCGATTTGCCGCTCCGCCATCTCCTGCGCCAGCGGCGCTGATTCAGCAACCCGCGCGCCGTGCCCGATGCGTTCGGCGCCGAGCAGATCGAGGGCTTGGCGGACGCTGCCAGGTCCGGCGGCCTCACCGGCATGAGCGGTGCGGTGCAGGCCGGCGTCGCGCGCCAGGGTGAATGCTTTCTGGTGCGCGCGAGCGTCGAAGCGCTGCTCGTCGCCGGCCAGGTCGAGAGCGCAGACCTTGTCCATGTTGTCGACCGCCAACCGTGCGAGGTCCAGGCTCTGGGCTTCGGTTTCGTGCCGAAGGCAACAGACGATCAGCCCGAAATCTACGCCGTGGCGGCGTTTTCCCGAGCTCAGCCCGGCGTGCACGGCATCCAGTACCTGCTGCAGCGTCAACCCGTTGCGGCGATGCAGCTGCGGCGCGAAGCGCGCCTCCCCGTAGACAACACCGTCAGCGGCCCATGTCTCCACCAGTTCTTCGGCGATGCGAGCCAGGTCTTCTTCCTGCTGCATGACGCTCAGGGCGAAATCAATGCGGCGGATGTAATCGGCGAGATCCTCGCAGACCGGCGGCGCAATCAGGGCATCCTCGATACGCGGCGGCAAAGGCACGTTTCTAAGCACGGCGATCTGGCGCGCCGTTTCCAGCCGGACGCATCCGTCAAGATGGCAGTGCAGTTCGATTTTCGGCAGGCCGGAAAATTCCTCCACATCCATGCACTGATTGTCGCAGAGTTTCCGGGAGTACTCTAGCCGGGGGTGCCGGGGCCCGGAACTTTTACAGGAGATCCAACGTGGCAAGTCTTAATGCCGATGTTCCGCTCTAGAAAGACGGGGTCGAGCGCCGACTGCTGGCAGCTTTGATGGTGATGACGGTGGTCACCGGATTCGGCCGCGTCAGGCTTTGGCGGTGGCTTTCTCCAACTCTTTTTTTGCCAGCTCGGGCTCGAAACAGCGGCGGCAGCGGGCCTCGTACATGCCGGCCGCCCCGACCACAATCAGGTCTTCGCTGGCGACCAGGCGTTGCGTGTGCTTGGCGGGGTTGCCGCACTGCATGCAGATGGCGAGCGTCTTGGTAATCTCGTCGGCGACGGCGAGCAACTCGGGCAGAGGATGGAACGGGCGGCCCAGGTAATCGGTATCCAGGCCGGCGATGACAATCCGCTTCCCCATGTCGGCGAGGCGGACCACCGCGTCAACAATGCCGGGGCCCAGGAACTGCGCCTCGTCAATGCCGATGACCTCGGTTCGCAGATCAAGGCGGGATTCCAGATCGGCGGCGTCGCGGACCGGCACGGAACGGATTCTCAAGTCACTATGGGAAACAATGTGATTGTCGGAATAACGCTCGTCGATGGCGGGCTTGAATATCTGCACCCGCTGGCGCGCGATCTCCGCGCGGCGCAGGCGGCGGATCAGCTCCTCGCTCTTGCCGCTGAACATCGGCCCGCAAACGACTTCGATCCAGCCTAGACTGCCCTTGGCAAAGTTCACGGTACTCTCATCAGGAATTTGAAATTGGAAATTTCAGAATTTGAAAGTTGTCAGGAAATGCCCTCAATTTCAAATTCTCAAGTTTCAAATTTCTAATTCTTCCCTCAGTCGCTGACCGGCAGGCGGTGTGCGGCGATGGCCTGGACCTCGCGCGTGACGTTCACGGCGAACCGTTGTGCATAGGTCCGGGTCAGGAACATCTGCAACTCGGCAAAACTGTCGAAGATTCGCGTCGCGCAGCCCAGGATCCAGCCGCTCACCACGCGCGACGGCATTCCGAGCACCAGGTAGACCGGAATTCCGTTGCGATGTGCGAATGTCAGCTCGCCTTGGGTGCCGGCGCCTCGCGCCGCCGCCGCGTCCCAGTAGCAGATCACGTAGTCGGTGCGCTTTTCGATCCAGTCCAGGTCCCAGGCGATGATTTTGCGCACCGTATCCTGGAAGCGCGGCAAGTCCGAGGTTTTCCAGGCGCGGAATTCGCGCATCTCTTCCTCACCCAGGTTCTTCTTTTCGTCGGAGGCCGGATCGTAGACCTCGTGGCCGAGGGCGCGCAAAAAAGGCGTGACCTGAGCGCGCCAGGCCTTCCCGAAGTCGGCCGAGTACTCGATGGAGCCTGACAAGTAAGCGCGCATGAAGGTAAGTTCATTGTCGGACGCGCGGCGTGCCAGGTCAATCTGAATGAATGTGGATAAGCGTTGGAAAAAAAGGCAGCCGGTTCATCCCTCGCTGGTTGACAGCTTTGGCGACATCCACCTAGCATCACCCAGATTGTCCGCGCCACAGCGATGAAGAAATCCGCAAAAGTTACCTTGGGATTCGTAGCCGCCGCAGCCATGGTGCTGCTCGGCTGCCAGCGCACGGAAAAGCAACGCTGCCTCGACAAGTACGGCATGGTCACGGACGATTATTACTGCGACCCCTCCCGGCCGGGAACCTATCGCAACTTCTATCACTGGCATTACGGCGGCAGTGGTGGCTTCGGCTACGGAACCTATGTTCACGGTGGCGGCACAACGCCCACCCCCGGCGTGGGACACAGCACGGCAAGCGGCGTATCGCGCGGCGGGTTTGGCGGCAGCGGCGCGGCGCACTCCTCAGGATCATGAGAGACAGTGCTGGTGGAAACGGAGTAGCGTGAAGCGTCAGAGCATCAAGCCGCGAGATGGATGGGAGAAAAAGGTCGAGGACGTCGGCCTCGTGTTTCATTCCCCCGACGGGCCCTACTGGAACGAGGCCGCGTACTACTCGTTCACCTCCTCCGAGGTGGACATGCTGGAAAAGACCACCAACGATCTGCATGCCATGTGCCTCGACGCGGTGCAGTTTGTCATCGACCACGATCGCTTCGAGGACCTGAAGATTCCGGAGCTGGCGGTGCCGGTGATCAAACGGGCCTGGGAGGCGGAGCCGCCGGCAATTTACGGGCGTTTCGACCTGGCCTACGACGGCAAGAATCCCCCGAAGCTCCTGGAGTACAACGCCGACACGCCCACGTCGCTGCTGGAGGCGGCGGTGGTGCAGTGGTACTGGCTGCAGGATGTGTTTCCGAAAGCCGACCAGTTCAACTCCATCCATGAGCGCCTGATCGCAAAATGGAAGGACTTGAAGAACTACCTGAAAATGCCGCTCTACCTCACCAACATGGACACCACCGAGGACACCATGACGGTGGCTTACATGCGCGATACGGCGGAGCAGGCGGGGCTTGCCTGCAAGTCCATCCTGATTGAGGAAATCGGCTGGGACCAGGACCAGAATTATTTCGTGGACCTCGACCTGAATCCCATCCATTCCGTATTCAAGCTGTACCCGTGGGAGTGGCTGCTAGCCGATGATTTCGGCGAGCACACGCTCATGACCTACGGCGAGACGCAGTGGCTGGAACCGATCTGGAAGATGGTGCTATCCAACAAGGGAATCCTGGCCATCCTGTGGGAAATGCATCCCAATCATCCCAATCTCCTGGAAACCTATTTCGACACGCCGCGATGGATGTCTACCTACGCCAAAAAGCCGCTTCTGGCGCGGGAAGGCGCCAACATCACGCTGACTACCGCGTCCGGAACCGTGGGCCCCACGGAAGGAACGTATGGGGCCGAGGGCTATGTCTTCCAGGCCCTCGCCGAACCGCCCAACATGGATGGGAATTACCCGGTGATCGGAAGCTGGATGATTGACCAGGAGGCGGGCGGCATGGGGGTTCGCGAGTCCGACGGTCCCATCACCACCAACCTGAGCCGCTTCGTCCCCCACCTGTTTGAGTAATCAGGAATTGGCTGCGACACTCTTCTCCGCCTCGGCAACGGTGGGAAAGGTCGGAAAAAGCTTCTCCACGTGGGTCACGCGCATGCACACCTGGACCCGTTCGGCGACGCCCACCAGGAGCAGGTTCTGTCCCGCGTTCTGATGCGATACGTAGCCGTTGACCAGGCATCCGATGCCGGTTGAATCGATATAGGGAACTTCCGACAGGTCTACGATGAGGCTGTTCTGACGGTCGGCGCGGACCAGGTCCTGAAAATCGAACGAGTTCGGCAGCGTGAGCGGGCCTTCAAGTTTCAGCACGCGGACGCCGGGGCGGCTGCCGGGCAAGGCCTCAATGCGCAGGGGAAGGTCGGGCATACCGAGATTGTAGCGACATTGCTGCCCAGCAAGTACCAAGAACTTGTCGAAACTCGAAGGGCAGGTCGCGTTTGCACACGACTACGGGCGCCCGAGCAATCCTGGAGCGGAATGCCCGCGCCCGTGCATCCTTGCCGTCGTTAGTGCATGTCTCCCGGGGATGTCTTTGGCCGTCCGACGGAGATAAAGCTGTACTGCCGGAGGCGTTCCAGGTCTGCATCTTCCGCCATCCGCAGAACGTGATTGAGTAGTTCGTCCGCTTCTTCTTTGCGCAAATGATGGGTGGCAGCCCAGAATCTCGGTGGATGGAACCAGATCCGTTGCTCAGTGCTGGTGGTCACAGGATCTCTCCCCGGGGAACTATAGCGCCTAAATTATCTTGGAAATCCAGCTCGCATGGAACCACCCTGGGGCAATATTAATCTGACTGTAACATTCCCCATTTGCACAATCATTGGTGCGAATCCTCTCGAATGTTACGGACCCTGGCTCCGGCTGTGTAGAGTCCGACCTTGATTCGACAACCTATTCGACGATCGCCAGCACTTCGCCGGACGTAACTGAGGCGCCTTCGGCGACCAGCACCTGCTTTACCGTACCGTTCTTCGGCGACTTCAGCTCGTTCTGCATCTTCATGGCTTCCACGACCAGCACGCCCTGCCCGGCCTCAACCTCGCTGCCGGCGGCAAGAATGATGCGCACCACCTTGCCGGGCATGGGTGCCAGCAGCTTCTGCGGGCCTTCGCCGGCAGCGCCGGAGGCCTTGCGGCTGCGCAGCGAGCGCGGGTCGCGGACTTCCACCGCGAACCGCGAGTTCTTGACCCAGTAATGGGTGTCGGCGGCGGTGCGCTCGCGCTTTACCTCGTACTGCGTGCCGCCGATGATGATAGAGACGACGTCGTGCTTGGTCAGAACGGCATCCGCCTGGATCGCCTCGCCATCGAGCCGGCAGGACCAGTGATTGCCCTCGCGCTCAAGTTCGAGCTTGTGAGGCTTGCCGTCGATGAGAATTTCGTAAGTCACGATTCGTTTCTACAGTTCATTGGTTTCGCAATGATTCCATGCGCGCGGCTTGCTTCCATGCCGAGGATTTCGCCGGGCCTGCGCCGTTCGTGGTGGCGCCGTTGGCCGCTCTTGGAGCTGCGCTCTCCAGGGCGGCAAAAATTCCAGCAGCCAGGGCGGCAACGCGCTCCCGCTCCGCCGTCCGATCCACCCCGTCATCGGTAACCCCCGGCGGCGGGGCCGGCTTCTGCAGCAGCCGTTCCAGGTAACCAGTGTCCAGTTTGCCGGCGCGGAAGTCGGCGTCCTGAAGAATGCGCTGAAACAGGGTGATGTTGGTCTTGATGCCGGCGACCACGTACTCGTAGAGGGCGCGCTGCAGCCGGTGGATTGCCTGTTCGCGGTCGCTGCCATAGCCGATGAGTTTGGCGAGCAGCGGATCGTAGTCGATGGGTACGGTCCAGCCCTCGTAGATGCCGGTGTCGCGGCGAATCCCGGGCCCGGCGGGGATCTCCAGCAGCGAAATACGCCCCGGGCTGGGGAAATAATTGTTGTCGGGATCCTCGGCGTAGATGCGGCACTCGATGGCGTGTCCGCGCAGCGTGATGTCCTGCTGCTGAAAAGGCAGCGTCTCGCCGGCGGCGATGCGGATTTGCAGGTTCACCAGGTCCAGACCGGTCACCAGTTCCGTCACCGGATGCTCCACCTGCAGGCGCGTGTTCATCTCCAGAAAATAGAAATCGTGCTGCTGGTCCACCAGGAACTCCACCGTTCCCGCATTGCTGTACCGGGCAGCCTGCGCCACCCGGACCGCGACATCGCCCATCTGCTTGCGCATCTCAGGGTTCACGATCGGCGACGGGCACTCTTCGAGCACCTTCTGATGCCGCCGCTGCACCGAGCACTCGCGTTCACCCAGGTAAACCGTCTGTCCGCTTTCGTCGGCCAGAATCTGCATCTCGATGTGGCGCGGATTCTCGATGTATTTTTCGACGTACACTTCGTCATCGCCGAAGGAGCGCTTGGCCTCGCTGGTGGCGCCATCAAATGCCGAGCGCAGTTCGGCGGCCGAGCGCACCAGGCGCATACCCTTGCCGCCGCCGCCCGCCGCAGCCTTCAGCATCACGGGATAGCCGATCTTTTCGGCCATCTTGTGGGTCTCGGCAAAATCGAGCCCGCGCGACGACCCGGGAACGAACGGGACGCCGGCTTTTTCCATGGCCTGGCGGGCGCGCGTCTTCGACCCCATGGCCTCCATCGCGGCGGCGGTCGGTCCGATGAACTTGATCCCGGCATCCACGCAGGCCTGCGCGAAGCGGGCATTCTCCGAAAGAAATCCGTAACCGGGGTGGATGGCCTCGGCGCCGCTGCGGCGCGCGACATCAAGAATTTTCTCCATGTTCAGGTAGGACTCGCTCGCCGTCGCCGGCCCGATGTGGTAGGCCTCGTCCGCCTTGCGCACGTGCAGCGAGGCGCGGTCCACGTCGGAGAAGACGGCCACCGAGCGGATGCCCATCTCCCGGCAGGCGCGGATCACGCGCACCGCGATTTCGCCGCGATTGGCGATGAGGATCTTCTTGAACATAGACCCGGAGATTCTAATTCACGGGACGCCCGCATGGCGCGTGATACGCGTCACAAGGCGGTGTGGCGCGCAGCGACGCGACCAAGACAAAGACCCACATCTGCCCAACCGCGGCAAATATGGGCCGCCCTCCGACGGAATAAATTCCGCCGCTACACGTGCGCCCTAAACCGTTGCCACCACGACGCGCTGGAAGTTGTTGACCAGGTCGTGCAGCTCGCACCCGGTGAACCCGGCACGGCTGACCATCTGCCGCAGTTCGGCAAACGTGTAGGCATCGCCGGATGCCGTGCTGGCCAGCATGGTAAGAGAAAACATCGCTGTCGGCGGGGGTGTGACACGGTCCTCATTGGGCACGAATTCCACGATTACCGCGCGGCCGCGCGGCGCCAGCGCGTTTTTCACCTTGCGCAACAGGGTTTCGTTGCTCTCGGGATCGAAGTGGTGCATGAACCCGGTGATGAGCACCAGGTCGTACCCGCTGCCGAAGTCCACTTCAAAAGCGCTGCCGGGCAAGGCACGCCAGCGTTTTGCGACTCCTGCCGCTTCCGCGTGTTCGCGCGCCACCCCGAGCACGCCCGGCCAATCCACCGCCACCACCTCGGCCTGCGGGTTGTGCCGCGCCACCGTGATGCCGTACATGCCATGCCCGGCGGCAATGTCGAGCACCTTCAGCTGCGGCGTGCCTTCCACGCGCAGCAATTGCGCGATCTGCTCGGCGGGATTGGCCTGCAGTTTGCCCATGTACCGCGCAAATTCCAGCCAGATGGGATTTTCCAGCGACATGGTGCCGCCGTCCTTGGCGACCGTGCCACCCTTGCACACACACTCGGTGAGACTCTCGAACTTCTCCTTCAACCGGTCATCGGTCAGGAAGCCGATGGCGCCGCCGACGTAGGCGGGCGAGCGGCGATCGAGGAACACGGCGGTGTCCTGCGTCAGCGCGTAGTGGCCGTCGTGTTTATGAATGAACCCCAGCACCGCGAGGTAATCGGCGAGAATACGCGCTCCGCGCACCGACGCCTGGCAGCGCAGGGCAATCGCTTCCGGAGTGGTAGCGCCCTCACCGATGGCGGTAAACAGTTCCAGTTCGATGGCGGCTTTCACGGCGGCGGTGCGCTGGTAAGCATTGATCGTTTCGAAGAACAGCATGGGCGAGGGTTGTAGCTGCGCTGCCGGTTGCGGCAACGATTGGCTCTGAGCAGACATGCGGGGAAAACCTCCGGAGCGGCGCCACTCCCACGTTGCGGCGCCAATTGACATTGTACAGGGCGCAAGGCCCAAGGCCCAAACTCAGGGCGTAAAGCCCTCGGTGGTTCACAAAACTACAAAGGCGCAAGGAGAGAACCCCTTGCGCCTTGAGCTTCAGTCCTGGTGCCTGGTTAGTCTTTCTTATCGACCGTCTTCTCGACCGTGATGCCTCCGGGACCTTGCTGCTTCTCCGCCTTGGCGGCTTTCGTGGCCATGGTTTTCTTGACCCACTCATCCGCCTTCTTAAGGTCTTCTTCGCGGGCCTTGGCATCGCCACACTCGATGTCGGCCTGCTCGCGCCACATCAGGTTGTAGTACGCCATGGCATCGTCGTAGTCAGGCCGAAGCGAGATGGCCTTCTCCAGCATGGTCATGCCGTCTTTTACCGCGTCCTGGTTCTTCGTCTTCAGATCGGCGCAGACCTTTTTGTCGGCGATCGGCTGGTCGGGCTTCAATCCGAGCTTCGCCTTCTCCTCCATCCGCGGCTGGTACGTCTTGGTCCAGTCGATGACGGCGACGGAGTAGTATGCCTCCGGATCGTTGGGGTCCACCGCGATCACCTTGCGGTAATACTCGCTGGACTGGTCGAACTTCTTCATCTGAAGGTAGAGGTAGGCGATGCCCTTGATGGCGTTCAGATCGTTGGGCTTCATCTTGAGTACGTCCTGGTACTCATTGATGGCCTGTTCCGCCATGCGATTGTTGTCGGGTGTGTCCGCCCCGGGAATGTATTGCTGCGCATAAGCGGTGGCAAGATAAAGCCGGGCATTAATCAGGGACGGATCCAGCGCTACCGCGTTCTTAAACTTTTCGATTGCGTCTTCGTATTTTGCGTTTTTGTAAGCCTGCACGCCCTTGTTGAGCTGGTCGCGGGCTTTCAGCTTGTTGCAGCCGGCAAGCCCGAACAGCGCCAGGACGACGGCGGCAAACGCCAGAAGTCGTGCGCCTCTAGTCATAAACGTTGTCTCCATACGCGAGCGCGCCACTGCTCATGGCGCGGTCGGCGCAGTATCTGAAAATTTGAAATTTTAAAATTTGCATTTCAAATTTAGTTTAGCCGCCGGCCTCGATCTTGGCGGTGATCAGGCCCACCTTGTCCACCCCTGCCGAGTGCGCAATATCGATGACTTGCGCCACGTCGGCAAATGGCAGGTCGGTATCGGCCTTCACGAACATCACCTTTTCGGCGCGCGTCTTGTAGATCTCCTCCAGGCGTCCCTGGAGCTTGTCCCAGGTCACATCTTCCTGGTTGATCTTGAGCGCGGGCTGGCCCGAGGCTTTCAACACCTGTACCACCACGGTGCGGTCCTGTGACGGCGGTTGTTTCGACTGGTCCTTGGGCGGCTGCGGAACCAACGCGTCCAGTCCCTTGGGCGTGAGCGGCGTGATGACCATGAAAATGATCAGCAGCACCAGCAGCACGTCGATCAGCGGCGTAACGTTCATGTCGGATGTAGGACCGCTGCCCGGTCCACCGATTGTCATTGCCATAATGAAAATCCTCTCAAACGGCGGAATGAACTCCGCCCTACACAAAACTCATTGCCCGGTCGGAGCCGCTGGCGCTGCGCCCGGCGGTGGAGCCGGCGTGTTCGCCTTGCGCTGCTCGGTCAAAAGCCCCAGCTGATCGACGCCCGCGGCGCGAACGTTGTCGACCACTTCGACTACGTTGCCGTACTTGGTGCGGGCATCGGCGCGTACAAAGACCCGCTTGTCGACGCGGGCGGCGAGCTTGTCCTTGATCTTGTTGGTGAGCTGGTCGGGCGAGATCTGGTCGCTGCCGAAGAAGACTTTGCCGTCGCGCGTCACCGCCACCAGCAGGGCGTCTTCCTTGTCGGCGTCCGGCATCTGCACCGGGTTGTTGGTCTTGGCCAGGTCAACGCTGACGCCCTTCTGCAACATGGGCGTGATCACCATGAAGATGATCAGCAGCACCAGCATCACGTCCACCATGGGGGTGACATTGATGCTGGAGTTGACCGGCAATGCTCTTTTTCCGATTGGCATAATCCTGTGTCTCCTGCGCCTTTCCTGAACGGCCGTTGCCCCTCCTCATGCGAAGAGGGGCAAGCAACCATGCTCGTTGCCGGCGGAATGAATTCCGCCGCTACACACGCACTACCGGCGGACGGCGTTGCGCCGCTTCAGGAAGTAATCCACCAGCTCGCTGGAGGAGTTATCCATTTCCACGTCGAACGCTTCGACGCGGCCGGACAGGTAGTTGTACATCATCACGGCCGGGATGGCGACGAACAGACCGACGGCGGTGGTGACCAGCGCTTCGGCAATGCCGCCTGCGACGGCGCCCAAACCGGTGGCCTTGTTCTCACTGATACCACGGAAGGCGTTGAGAATGCCGACCACGGTGCCGAACAAGCCGACGAAGGGAGCAGTGGCGCCGATGGTGGCCAACCCGCCCAGGCCGCGCTTCAGCTCGGCGTGAACGATGGCCTCGGCGCGCTCCAGAGCGCGACGGCTGGCTTCGATCTGTTCGCCCGGGATTTCTGACGACTCCCCGTGCGCTTTGAATTCCTGCAGCCCGGCCGTCACAACCTTGGCAAGGTGGCTTTTCTTGTTGCGCTCCGCGACCCGGATGGCTTCGTCAATCTTACCTTCGCGCAGCGCCCCGGCGACCGCGGGAGCAAAGGCGCGCGACTGCTTGCGGGCCGCGCTGAATGCCATCCAGCGGTCGATCATCACGCCGATGGACCAGCCCGACATGATGAACAGGATAACGACCACGAGTTTGGCCAGGATTCCCATCTGCTTCCATAGCGAGATCGGATCCCAGGTAATGCCGCCGCCTTCCGCCTGGAAAAACGCAAGGGCGACAGTCGGCATATGTGCGTAGAAGAGAGTTGCCAGTGCTAAGAGCATGAGTTGCTTGTTCCTCCTCAGAACTTCTGATCAGGCGTGATTAACAGTGAACTGGCGCGGGCCAAACTCTTGCGTACTGCGATCCCGCTGCGCCGTCGCCTGCCGGCGCACGGGGATGGCCTCAATTGCCCGCGATCGGGGCCTGGTTGACTTCGCGGTCGTCATGACCGCGCTTCAACCAGCCCCAGAAATCGAATGCCTCTGCGGATCGAGAAAAACGGTTAACCGGCCAGTGTGAAGTTCACGGTCACTACCGTCTCAACTTCCACCGGTTCACCGTTCAGGAAGTAGGGCTTATAGCGCCACTGCTTCACCGCGTCGATGGCGGCCGGAGTCAGCATCGGGTGGCCGCTCACCACATGCAGTCCCTGGATGGTGCCATCCTTGGAGATGACAGCTTGCAGCACCAC
>DASSIZ010000096.1 GCA_035691485.1 Terriglobales bacterium | reverse complement strand
AGTAGCTGCCGCTGGCGTTTAACGGCGGCCAGGGCGAGCGATCTGGCAGGTGAGGTGAGCGTATCGGGTTCAATGGCCAAGGCGCTCTCATTGGGATCGGAATGCAACTAACTTCGTCGAACCGGCCCGAGAGGACTTCATCTCCGACCTTGGTTCGGACTTCGTAACCGATGACTGTTGTCATCTGGATCCGCATTTCTCCTGCCGGCTCTGCGTCGCCCGCGAACACCGTGACGAATGTCACTTCGCCTTGAGCTGCTGAATCGCAGTCTTCAGCTCGTCGATCTGGTTCTGCATGTCGGCCAACATGAGGACCAGCATCTGCGCACCTTGGACCGGGATGCCGCAATCGTGCGCAAGCTTGTAGACCGGATCAACCTTGCCCTTGCGCGCTTCGGCACCGTAGTCGCCAAGTTGACCGGCTTCGTTGGTTTTGTTCAGACTGCCCGTAAACTCGTCGGGTTTCGGAAGTGGTTGTCGCGCGTCGATCCAATAACCGGGGCGCGTCGGGTCAGGTTGTGTTTGGTTCATCGAATTCTCCTTTATCGGCTCGCGGCGCGAAGCCGTCGCTGCATGTCACGCTCGTTGGCCTTGCTGTACCACTCGGCTGCCGCATCGAGACTGCGTTGGTACTTCTCCCAGCGCGTGCCATGCGGACTGAGTTTGCGCCGATAGCTGACGAATCGGAGTTTCTTCCGGCTCGATAATTCGGCGGGCTTCAGCGACCGCTGATCGTCCTCGTCGTCCTTGGAATCCTCCTCGTCGAAATCCACTCCGTAGAAATCCTCGTCGTCCGCCAACATATCGCGCATGATGGCGGTGCCGCAGCGCTTGCCGTCCGGACAGTCGGCGTCGATCACCTTGTACCTCGGGCCGTAGCGCGTGTCCGCCAGTTCCTGAAGTTCTTCGAGCAAGGCCGGCATGCTTCGCCAGCCCAACGCGTGAGCGTTGGGTAGGATCGCAAAACCAGGCCGACACGCTGTTGGTGAGCCCGACAGCCCGAACCATCCTGCTAGCCCACAAACAAACCGGCCCGAAGCTTTCGCCCGGGCCGCCATCTTGGGACCACTGAAACCTCTACTTCTTGGTCTTCGTACTGGCTTTGGTCTTGCCGAACGAGGTCTCGATGGTCGCCCCAATCGAAGTCAGCATTTGCTTCGCCGGTTCTGCGAACTGGCCGCTAGGCTGCAACTCCAGGTACTTGTTGAACGCTTCCGACGTTCCCGGGGGTGCTTCCATCTTGTTGCCCTTCATGGTCGCCTTGCCCAGCAGGTTCACGCCTTTCCAGTAGTACGCGTCGGCCTTGGCCGGATCGGCTTGGATGGCTCGGTCGAATGCCGCAATCGCCTCATCCACCTTCCCGGTGTTGGTCAGCACCGCGCCTTCGTTGTAGAAGTACTGGGCCGCATTCGTAGGATCGATTTGCGCCGCCTGGTTGTAGGAAGCGATCGCTCCTGCCGTATCCCCGCTCTTCACCTGTGCCTCACCCAGATTGTTGTAGTACGCACCCGTTGGTTTGATCGCAATCGCTTTCTTGTAATCCTCAGCCGCTTTCTGATAGCGGGCCGCCTTCTCCGATGGCGAAGCTAGCTTGTTCGCGCTCAGGCGCTCGTAGTCGGCAAGCTTGAACCATAGCAGGTCGCGCGTGCTATCCGTGGCGGTGGCTTGGGTCAAAAGCTGCACCGCTTGCTCCAGGTTTCCACTCTCTTCGGCCGTCTTCGCCTGCGCCAGCATGTCGTTCAAGTTCTTGACCTTTGCATTTTCCTGTTTGGCGGCCTCAATTTGTTTCTGCTGCTCCTCGCTGATGCCGGACTGCTGCTGCTCCTTCTTCAGATCGATGTTGAATACCGTCTCGTCTCCCAGCGCCACGCGGACTCCGGAATAATTGAACAGAAGCTGGCCGTTCTTGCTTATCTTTATGTCGTAGATTCCCGTTTGGATCCCGAGCGAATAATACTTTCCATCTTTATCTGTCTTTAAGTCGTATTTTCGGCCGGTATCCTTGCTCTGCAGGGTAACGATCGCGCCCGTGATCGGCTTGCCCTCCGCGTCTTTCGCCTGGCCTTTGAATGTGGTGAACTGGCCCCAAGCTGCCGGCACTGCCAGGACTGCCACCAGCACCCAAAGAATAAGATTGCGTTTCATTTCAGCCTCCCATGAATTGCGCGCCTGCACAAAGTGCGTGGCCTCCGCTTAGCTCCGGGTACGCTGCGCCATCGCTTCATAAGCGATCGGATCCCGTACCCCTGCCGATTCGAACGCGCGCAGCCGCAAAACACAGCTTTCACACATGCCGCACGCCCGGTCCTCCCGGCTGTAACAACTCCACGTTAAATCGAAGGGCGCGGCCAATTCAAGGCCCAGCGTCACAATCTCTGACTTCCGCATGCCGATCAGCGGGGTCACGATCTCGATTTTCCCTTCCTTCGTGCCCGCCCGAACCACCTGGTTGAACGCCCGGTAGTATTCCGGGCGGCAGTCCGGGTATCCGGAGCTGTCCTGCTCCACCGCGCCGATCAGGACCTTGTCCGCCCCCAGCACCTCCGCCCAACTCACCGCCGCCGCCAGGAAATGCGCATTGCGAAACGGAACATACGTGATGGGAATGTCGGATCGTGACACATTCTGTTTGGCACGGGTCTCTGACCCCTGTGGCACACGCGCCCCCGCGCGGGCAGCTTCGGCATCTCTGCCGTCAAACTCGCGCACCGCTTCCGGTACCGCAATCGTCGCATCCGTCAGGGCCGACCCGCCAATCTGCCGCAGGGCCTGGTTGCGGATCACCATCCGCCGCGTGATGCCGAGCCGCTCGCACACCCCCTCAAACGCCCGCCGCTCGCGCTCTTCCGTCCTCTGACCGTACATGACGTGCAGCGCCGCCGCATCGTAGTCCCGCGCCGCCAGCGCCGCGCAGACGCAGGAATCCATCCCCCCGCTCAGCAGCACCACCGCTCTCCGACGGTCGCTGGTCATCCCTGCCTCGTTAGAATTGCCGAATCGGATGACCCCGCAATGAAAGTATTGAACATCAAAGCGACAGCCCTTCCATTACCCGATTCCGCAGTTCGAAAATTCTGCCCTCACACGCCCTTCGTCTCCGGCGCCCAGATGAATTTATGAATCTGCAATCCCAGCCGCACGTTTAGCCCATCTGCCACAATCCAGTCCGCCAGCTCGCGCGGATCCAACAGGCAATGCGACGTATCCCGTTCCCCCCGGGCGTCCTTGCGGAAGGCCGGCGAAAAGATCACACCTGCCACCCTGGAAATTAAACCGTGTGCAAGCACGAAATCGCGCGCGAACTCGTAGTCATTGCGCGTGGCCAGCACGAACTTGACCTCGTCCCGGATGCTCAGTGCCGACAGGTTCGTTACATCGAACGTATCGCCTTCCTCCGATCCCGGACACTTCACATCCACGATCTTGTGTACCGCCCGGGGAACGTTCTTCAACGGCCGCTCGCCGCTGGTTTCTAGGAGCACGGTGTATCCCGCCGCCACCAGCCTCCCCATCAGCGGCACTACTTCGCGCTCCTGCAGCATCGGCTCGCCGCCGGTGATCTCGACCAGTCCGGAGCTTGCCAACCGCCGCACCTCGGCCTCGATTTCCTCCGCCGCCATGCGCTGCCCGCCGCTGAACGTGTATTCGCTGTCACACCAGGTACAGCGCAGGTTGCACCCGGTCAGGCGCACGAAGGTGCACGGCAGGCCGGCAAAAGAACTCTCGCCCTGGATTGACCGGTATATCTCCGTGACCTGCATTCCCGTCTCGCCCGCTCCTCGCAATCCTCCATCTTAATCCCAAATCTTGCTTCACTAACCGTCCCGGCTAAGCGTCCCGGCGCATTGCCGAACTCCGCTCTGCTGGCGGATAATGAGCCACTCGCTCGCATCCTCCCGCCTAAGGAGCCTCGCTTGAAGCATCTTTTCGTTTTCTGTTTTGCCCTGGCGACCATCATTCCCGCGGCCGCCCAGACCAACAACCCCAACCAGCCGACCTGGTGGAACAAATACCAGCAACTCACCTCGAAGGGCATTTCTCCCGACAGCGGTGTCTCCATCGCATCGCTCCAGGCCGGCCCCAACGTGGACGTCTCCAACGAATGCGGTCCGCAGAGCGAGACTTACATCACCCTCAACCCGAACCACCCGGCTACCCTCGCCGCCGGATCCAACGAGATCTTCCGCTTGCCCATGCGTGGCTACTTCTCTACCGACGGCGGCTCGAGCTGGGGCGGCATCGACCTGCCCCTTCCGCCGGCGATCGGCGCCAACGGAACTCGCTTCGGTTCCGATCCTTCTCTCGCTTTCGACACTGCCGGTAACACCTTCTACAGCTACATCGTGGTGTTCTTCAGCGCCGGCCGGGGACGGGGCGCCATTAACGGCACCGAGATGGCCGTCGCCCGCTCCAGCGACGGTGGCGCTACTTACCCCAACGTCACCTACTTCAGCTTCTCCGGCGGCGAGAACCACTTCAACGATAAGCCCATGATTACCGCCGACACCAGCCCATCCAGCCCGTTTCGCGACAACGTGTATGTAGCATGGGATGCGGCGACCGGCGGCTCTTCAAGTGGCGGCATTCGCTTGGGCCGCTCGTCGGACCACGGCAACAGCTTCAGCGTGGTTCGCGCTGACAATCCCCGTGGCCCGGGAAGGGCGATCGGCGCTGTGCCTTTCACCGGCCCCAACGGCGAGGTCTACGTCGCCTGGAACGATTACGCCGCCAGCGCCATCACCTTCAATCGCTCCTTCGATGGCGGTCTGACCTTCGGCACGCCGGTGGTCATCGCCCCGCAATCGCTGGGATTCGAGGCGTTGCCGCCCGCTGAATCGTTCCGCGGCGCGCTCCTCTATCCCGCCTGTGCCGCCGATAACTCGGCCGGTGCGAACCGCGGCCGACTCTATTGCGCGTGGATGGATCAGGGCGCCCAGGGTACCGACATCTTCGTGTCTTACTCCAACAACCGGGGTGCCACCTGGTCGACACCGGTCGCCGTCACCGACCAGCTTCCTTTCAAAGTCGATCGCTTCAACCAGTGGCTTTCGGTCGATCCCGTTACCGGCTCCGTTAACGTATCGTTCTACGATACTCGTAACGACACCACCGGCTTACGCTACGGGACCGATATCTACTTTGCCCAATCGACCAATGGCGGCCTGGCGTTCAGCTCGCCCAATCTGCGCGTCACCACCGCCAGCTCCAACGAGCACGACTGCGGCGGCGTTTTCCCCTGCTCCGCTATCGACTATGGCAACCAGCAAGGCGACTATGAAGGCCTGGTCTCCTTCGGCGGCGTTTCCCATCCCATTTGGACCGACACCCGCAACAACCAGCTGCCCGCCACCGGGTGCCGCACCAAACTGATGATGGAAGAGGTCTTTACCGCCGTCGTGCAGTAGGGGCTTCGCTTCTCGGTTATCGGTTCTCTCGCGCCTGCCAGCGTGAGAGACCGATAACCCTTATTCGAAGTAGGTCGCGGTGGTCGTATCCGTCTCCCAGATCTTCACTCGCTTCACCTTCACCCGCCCGGCCGTAGCCTGCTTCAGGTGCGACGTCGCTTCCTGGTAAAAGTAGCGTGCCATGTTTTCCGCCGAGGGATTGAGTTGGCGGAACGGCTCGATGTCGTTGAGGAACTGGTGGTCCAGGCGCTCGATGATCTGGTTCATCGCCTGCTTCAGGTCCTTAAAGTCGTAAAGCAGGCCGATGCCGTCCAGGTCCTCGCCCGACAACGTAATTTGGACCTTGTAGTTGTGCCCGTGCGGGTTCTCGCACTTGCCGCGATACCCGCGGAGCGCATGGCCGGCTGCAAACGAATCTTCCACGCTGACTTCGAACATATTCCCTTGGCGGCGCTTCGACAGCTTAACCCTGCCGCTGAGAAGCGCCCAATTCCCTATTCTAGCTTGACCGCAGGAAAAACGCTGCTTTAGCCACGGAAGACACGGAGCCAAGATTCCCGATTCTCCATGTTGCAACCCGTCCCCTGAGAGCAAAGCTGATCTCCTGCTGATTTATCCTGTATTCTCGCCAGCAGCGGCAAACGCGGCGATTGATCGAGCCATCACAGAGGGCAACATCGTTCCCCCAAAACCTTGTTGCCGGGAGACCGCGTCCATGGCTCACTTCAGAGTGCTTGTACTCTGTCTAATCTTGATCAGCATCACCTGGATTGGCTGTGGAGGGAACGTCACTTCCGCCAACAATACGCCCACGGTTACCACTCCCGCGACCACGACTCCACCTGCGTCGCCACCGCCGGCAACTCCGAGTTCCGCGGCGACGTTTGTTTACGTCGCGAATAACGGCTCAACGCAACAGGTGGGCGGAAGCATCTCAGGATTCTCGATGGATGCAGCTACCGGAGCTCTCAAGCCGCTGGCCGGCGCTCCATTCGCCGCGGGGGATGGTCCCAGCGCGATTGCCGCCGATCCGCAAGGGCGATTGGTGTTCGTGGCGGGAGACGGGTCGGTTACGGGAGCGAGGGGCTCGAATTGCACTCTGGTCCATAGCACAATCTTGTCGGAGACGGTCGATCGCTCCTCCGGCGCACTGACCCGTAGTGACAATAAGACCCTGGACGGCGTTTGCGCGCGTGCCGTGACGGTAGATCCCGCCAGCAAGGATGTGTACATCGCCACTACCAGGTTCGGCGCGTCCGACGGCGAGATCGAGGGGTTTGCGATTGGCGCCGGGGGTTCACTTACCCCGCTGCCCGGATCGCCCCTGCTGGTGAATGGAACGGCAACCGGCCTGGCGATGCACCCCAGCGGCAAGTTCATCTACGCGGCTACCGACAGCGGAGTCTTAGTCGTGGACCGCGATCCGCTCAGCGGTGCGCTCCTTCAGGCCGGCGACTTCAATACTGCCAAACACAAACTCGCGCTCAATCCGGCAGGAACTTTCCTGGCCGCCAGCGAACTGAACAGCAACGAGGTGTCTGAGTTCCATGTGGATCCAACCACGGGAAACATTGCCGCCACGGACATCAGGGCACAGGCACAGAACCCGCTCGGAGTGGCCGCCGATCCTATGGGAAAGTTCTTCGCGGTGACCGAGGAAACCGACACCACGACCTTTGCCGGCGGAGTGTCCATGTTTTTGTTGAATGATGCCACGCACGAACTGGACAAAATCAGCGGCAGCCCATTTTCATCAGGGCTGGGGACGGTGGACGTCGCTTTCGATCCGAGCGGAGCTTACGTGTACGCAGTCAATCGGCAGGACGTGACCGCCTCCGGCCACGGCACGGTTTCAGGGTTTGTCGTGGACCGCGCGTCGGGAATGCTGCAGCCGGTTCCCGGTACGCATTTTGCGACGGGCGATTTTCCGGCTTCACTGGCGGTGGTCCAACCGAAGTAAACGCAACCTGGCGTGTCATCCTGAGCGAGGGCGCACGCCCGAGTCGAAGGACCCCTACACCGTCCGCACCGCGCAACCGCCGACAGGCATTCCAATCCCTGAACAACCCCTGTCATCCTGGGCAAAGCTCAGGATCTATGCTTTTCTTGAAAATGCTTTTCGATCCCTCCGTGCCCTCTGTGGTGCAAGGTCCGAATATGACCGCCCGCAACCCCAGCCCGAGCGTAGCGAGGTCGGCACAATTCCAGCCCACGGTGTCAGCCGTGGGTCAGCGTCCCAAAAATCTCTCGAGCCCCTTCAGGGCCGGCACGCCGTTCCACGAGGGCGTCAGCCCGAGGTGCACCCGGCTCCGTCATTCAATTTTCAAAACTGCTTTATGAGCAATGTCATCCTGAGCGAGGG
>DASSIZ010000095.1 GCA_035691485.1 Terriglobales bacterium | reverse complement strand
CCGGCCCTTCAGTGCTGGCGAGGGACTTCTACTTTCCTGCCGCCGCACGGTGCGCCTGGAATCGTTGTTGACACTGCTGCGCTGCCGCCCGAATCTCCGCAAACTGCGGGTCGCTGCGCACCGTCTTCAGCAGAGGATCGGTATCGACCAGCGGATACACGCAGTAGTTGTGTTCAATAGCTTGACGCAACAGCCGCACCGCATCCCGAGTCCGGCCGCACAATGCCATCTCGGTTGCTGTCTGGTACTTGAGCTCCGGGTCGGTCACCATGTCCGCATATTTCAGTCTTCGCGCTACCGCCGCTTCCTTTTCCGGCTTGGCCGTTGGCCCCAGGCATGCTTCCAGCACGGAGCGGCCATAGATTTCCGTTTCATACGGGACCTTCTTCAGCAGACCGTTCACTGCTTCCCGGGCTTTACCCTCGCGCAGCAGGATGGCCGCCGTTTCCGCCGCCCAGTAGTCCGTTTCTCCTTGCAGCTGGAAATAACTCCTCGCCCGGTTGTAGTCGCCCTTGTACATGAACACCACACCACAGGAGGAAAGATCTGTGATCGTGGGATCCAGCCTTCGAGCCTCATCGCACTCTCGCGCTGCATCGTCCAGCAAGCCCGCATATCGCAAGACATAGCCTAGTGTGTCGTGCGCCAGCCCATTATCAGGCCGGCGGCGCACCAAATCCGCAACTTGGTCGAACGCCCGATTCAGTTCGCCGTCTTCCACCAGGCGCGAGGCCAGGAAGGTTGCTGCTTCCACCTGCTGCGGATCCAGCGCCAAGGCCCGCTCCGCCGACTCCATGCTCTTGCGCGTGGCCTCCGCGCCGCCATCGGAAAAGTTCGCGTCGAAGTTTAATCGCAAAGCCAGGGCGGCTAATGCCGGCGCGTAATTTGGATCCAGCGCCAGCGACCGTTCCAGGAGCGCGATCGCCTCCTTGTTCGGCGCCGGATCCACTCCCGCGCCTTTGCCCCGCAGGTACAGTTCGTACGCTTCCTGGTTCTTCGGTTGCGCGGCGGTATCCACCGTGGTTTTTCCCACTCCCAGCGCCGGCGCCAGCTCGTCTCGCAAGCGTAACGCCATCTCCCGCTGCAGTGCGATCAGGTCCTGCGAGCTGCCGCTTACCGTTTCCCGCCACACCAGGCGGCTGGTGGCGGGCTCCATCACCTCCAGCGTTATCCGCAGCTTCTCCTCTTCCTGCAGAAAATGCCCGGTGACAACTTCGTTTACCTGCAGTTCCTGCGCTACCCGCCGCGGATCGGTGTTGCCATCGGCGTACTTCCGCGTCAGCGTAAACGGACGCACTGCCAGGCCCGGCATATAACTCAACGTCCCAACCACCTCGTCCGCCAGCGCAAATCGCATGTATTCCGAACCTTTTTTCCCCGCTACGTCCTCGAACGGAAGCACCGCGATCGCCATGGTTCCTGCGCGCTCTGTGATTCGTTTTTCTCTCCACCGCCGCCACCCAGCGGCCGCCAGAATCGCTGCCAGGACCACCAGCCCAATCACCAGTCCAACTCTGCGTGTTGCCCTTCCGCCTTTAACAACTGACGTCGCCGTTCGCTGCGGCGCAGTGTCCAGGCGCGACAGCCGCCGCAGGTCCACTCGTACCTCGGCCGCCGACTGGTACCTTTCTTCCGGTTCTTTGTCCAGGCACTTCAGGATGATTTCTTCCAGCTTCGGCGACATCCGAGGCTGGAAACGGCTGGGCGGAGTCGGAGCCTGGTTCAGTATTTCGTCCACCAGCGCCGTCGCCACCGTTCCTTGAAACGGAAGATGACACGTGAGCAGTTCGTAGAGCACGACGCCAAGTGAGTAAATGTCGCTGCGCTCATCCGCGGCTTGACCCCGAAGACGCTCCGGCGCCATGTACAGCAGCGTGCCCGCGCCCTGCTGCCCTTCGGTCAGGCTCTCGGTTGCGTCCTCTTCCCGCGCGCGAAGCAAGATCGCAATGCCGAAATCGAGCAACTTTACCTGCCCCTTCGCCGTCAGCATGATGTTGCCCGGCTTCAGGTCGCGATGTATTACCCCCAGTTCGTGCGCCTCTTCCAGGGTCTTCGCAATCTGCTCGCCGATCGCGGCGGCCTCCTTTTCCGGCAGCGCTCCTCCGCCCAGCTTCTGCTCCAGGCTTACTCCGGTGACGTACTCCATCACCAGGAAATCCAAACCGTCCTGCGTGTCGAAATCGTGCACTACGGCAATGTTGGGATGATTGAGCTTGGAAAGGGTCAAGGCTTCCTTGCGAAATCTCTTCCGCGCCGATTCATCGGCTAGCGTGCCGTCGGGCAGCACTTTCAGGGCGACATCGCGATCCAGTCGCTCATCGCGGGCGCGATACACGACTCCCATCCCACCGGCGCCGATCTTTTCCACGATCCGGTAGTGGCCCAGCACCATCCCGATGTTGACCTCTCGCCCCAACATCGGCGCAAATGGTAGGCCGATTCAAACCAAAGGGTCAAACGATCCGGGCCCGTAGTCGTACCGCAGCACGTGCGGAGACGCATGCGCCATCGGCTCCCCCATCTATAATGAGACCTTCCATGATCCAGACCCTGTTCGGCAGCCTCGACGAGGAGCCCAAGAAGGCCGGCTTTTTCGACCGCATGAAGCAGGCGGTCACGCGCACCCGCGAAAACCTGAGCGAGCGCATCGACGAGGTCGTTTCCTTCGGCAAGGAAATCGATCGCGGAACTCTCGACGACCTGGAAGCCACCCTCATCGCCGCCGACCTCGGCAACGCCACCACCCAGGAAGTCCTCGCCGCGCTGCGCGAAAAAGTTGACCGCAGGCAGATCGGCAACCTCGACGAGTTGAAACGGGTGCTCAAGGACGAGTTGCTCAACATCCTGCATCGCGCCAGCCTCGAGCCGGTCAAAGCCGTCGAACCGCCGGAGGTCATTGTCGTCGTCGGCGTGAACGGAACCGGGAAAACCACCACCATCGGCAAACTGGCGAACGCGCTGCGCGCACAGGGCAAGACCGTCCTGCTGGCCGCCGGCGATACCTTTCGCGCCGCCGCCATCGAGCAACTCGAAGTCTGGGGCGACCGCACCGGCACCGAGGTCGTAAAGACCAAGCCCGGCGGCGATCCCTCCGCCGTGCTTTTTGACGCCCTGCAGGCCGCTAAAGCCCGCGCCACCGACTACGTCATCGTGGACACCGCCGGGCGCCTGCACACCAAGAGCAACTTGATGGACGAGCTGCAGAAAATGCGGCGTACCGCACAACGTTTTATTCCCGGTGCGCCGCACGAGGTGCTGCTGGTCATGGACGCAACCACCGGCCAGAACGGCTTGCAGCAGGCGCGGCTGTTTACCGAATCCGCTGGCGTCACCGGCATCGTGTTGACCAAGCTCGACGGCACCGCCAAAGGCGGCATTGTTATCGCCATCTCCCGCGAGCTCGGTGTTCCTGTCCGCTACGTCGGTGTCGGCGAAAAGCAGACCGACCTGCTGCCCTTTGATGCCCGGCAATTTGTCGATTCGCTGTTCGAGTGATCACGAATGTGGCACACGCGCTCTCGCCTGTGCGATCGCGGAAGCCGAGCCCTGCGGCGGTAATGTGGGCTAGACTATCCGCGTGCAGCTTCTCCTCGCGCTCGTGCTTATCATCATTGGCGTGTTCTTCATCTGGCGAGTGTTCAAACTCGCTTCGAAGTACAAGCCGGTCGAAGAACCGCCCGAAGAGGTAGGCGATATCAACGTGCGCGAGCCTGTTCCGCGGCGCCCCAAGGGCAGGGCCGGCGCGGTTGCGATCGAGTTGCCGGACGACGACTACGACACCGATGCATACTCCCGACGATGAGCGCTTCATCCACCGCGCCCTCGGACTCGCGCGCCAGGGCATCAGCCTCGCTTCTCCCAACCCTTGCGTCGGCGCCGTGATCGTCGATGCCGGTGGGACTGTCGTCGGCGAGGGCGCCTACACTTACGATGGGCTCAAGCACGCCGAAATTCTCGCCCTCGAGCAAGCCGGCGAGCGCGCGCGTGGCGCAACGCTGTGCCTCAATCTGGAGCCGTGTTCGCACCAGGGGCGCACCGGTCCATGCGCCGATGCCGTTATCAGCGCCGGCATTCGCCGCGTCGTCGCCTCCATGGAAGATCCCAATCCTCAAGTACACGGCCTGGGATTTCAGAGGCTGCGTGACGCCGGCATAGAAGTCACGGTCGGCGTCGAAGAAGAACAGGCGCGTCACCTCAATGAGGCGTTCGCCCGCCACGTTCGCTCGCGCAGGCCGCTCGTGGTCCTGAAGGCCGCCATGACGCTCGACGGCAAGATCGCCCCGCCGCCGGGTGAATCGGAGAATCCTTCGGCGCTGGGCGCGGGCGGCGCCACCGGCGGTTGGATCACCAGCGAACTGGCGCGCGCCCACGTCCACGAGTTGCGCCACGCCATGGATGCCATCATGGTCGGGGTTGGCACCGTCGTTGCCGACGACCCGCTGCTCACCGATCGCACCGGGCTGCCTCGACGCCGTCCGCTGCTGCGCGTCATCCTCGACTCGCGTCTGCGGATGCCGTTGGGGTCGCGGGTCGCCAAGACCTGCCGCGACGACGTGCTCGTCCTGTGCTCGTTCGCCGAGGAGAAGAAGCGCAAAGAGTTGGAAGGCCGCGGCATTCGTGTCGAACAGGTTGCGCTCGGCGGCGGAGACGGGCGTCCCGACCTGCGCAAGATCGTCCAGCGCCTCGGCGAACTCGATATCACCAGCGTGCTCATCGAGGGCGGCGCGATGGTCAACTGGGCGGCGCTGGCCGCCGGCGTCGTGGACAAGGTATTTCTCTACTACGCGCCCAAAATCCTGGCGGGCAGCGGCTCGGTGCCGTTTGCCGCCGGCGCGGGCTTTCGCCGCATGAGCGACGCTGCTTACGTCAGGAACATGCGCCTCTACCGCTTTGGCGAGGATTTTGCCGTCGAAGGATACTTGCGCGATCCCTACACTTCGTAGCTTGTCCGCTAGTAGCTCGCGGCCGGGAGGCGGGCTGCAACTACCAACCACGGTTTCTAAAATCCCTGCGCCACCAGTTGCTCGGTGGTGATGGCGCCCGTGGAGCGCCCGCCCATCATCTTCTCCACGTACTTGGCGACAATGTCGGTCTCGATGTTGACCGGGTCGCCCGGCTTGAGCGAGCGCAGGTTCGTTTCTTCCGCCGTGTGCGGGATGATCGCAATCGTTACCTTCGCGCCTTCCACGCGCGCCACGGTCAGGCTGATGCCTTCCACCGCAATCGAGCCCTTGTACACGACGTAGCGCTCCAACTCGGCCGGAATCTCGACCGTAAGCCAGAAATCGTCGGCGCCCGGAATTGGCTCCAGGCCAAGAAACTTTCCCGTGCCGTCCACGTGCCCCTGCACGATGTGCCCGCCCATGCGCCCGTCGGCCTTCATCGGCAATTCCAGGTTGACCAGCGCACCTTCGGTGATCCGCGAGAACGAAGTCAGCCGCCAGGTTTCTTCCGCCAGGTCGGCCCGGAACGAATCCGGATGGATCTCCACCGCGGTCAGGCACACGCCGCTGACGGAGACGCTGTCGCCCTTCTTCAATTCCCGCGGCACCTGCTTGGCCTCGATCACCAAGCGGCGCGTTCCGCCGGTGGTGGTGATCTTGGCAACTCGTCCGACATCTTCCACTAGTCCGGTAAACATGAAAACCCGCTTTCGATGAATTCGGTTTTACCCATTTCCGTGCACGTGTTCCGGCCGGACCTTGTAGAGGACGCGCACCTCGCCGGGCTGCGCGTACGGGTACTTGTCCACGCCGAGATATTTTTTCGCCAGCTTGTTGATGGAATCGTCGGCGCCGTCCTGCGTGATGTCGGTGACGCGCCCGCGAATCTCGATGTAGCGATAGGGATTCTCCGGGTCCACGATGGAGAGCGAGACGCGCGGGTCGCGCCGGACATTGAGGTCCTTCTGCCGGCCGCGTGCGGAATTGAAGATCAGGTTCTCGCCATCGAAGTCGAACCAGACCGGCGTCACTTGCGGGCGGCCGTCCGGCATCAGCGTGGCGAGGTTGGCGAATGCTTTCTTTCCCTTGAACAGGTCAATGTATTTTTCCGGAATGTTGGAGGGCATCTTCTTCTCCGATTCTGTAATTTAAAATTCTGCAATTCGGCAATTCACTCACGCCCCTGGCCGTTGTCCCTCGTTGTTCTGCGGATGCCGGAACTGCTCCAGGTTCAGCTCGTCCAGTTCTAGGAACTGGCGAACGATCGGCTCCTGGCTCGCCTGCATTTCTTCCGGCGTTCCCTGGAAGACGGCGCGGCCTTCGTGCAGGAAGACAATGCGGTCGGCCAACTTTTCCGCCAGGCGCATGTCGTGCGTCACCACCACGCTGGTCAGCTTCAACTGGAACTTCAGTTTCTTGATCAGGTCGCCCAGCAGCTGCGCCATCAGCGGATCGACCATCGTGGTCGGCTCGTCGTAGAGCACCGCCTCCGGCTGCGCCGCCAGCGCCCGCGCGATCGCCACCGAGCGCTTCATCCCGGTGGACAAATCCGAGGGCAGCAGGTCGCGCATCGCCCTGACGCCGACCATGTCCAGCAACCCATCCACCACCTGGTAGATCTGCTGCTCGTCCAGGTCGCCGCGCTCGCGCAGCGGGAAGGCCACGTTCTCGCCGACGCTGAGCGAGTCGAACAGCGCGCCGTTCTGAAATACCATGGTGACCTTCTTGCGGATCCGCTCCAGATCCGCCTCGGCGTAGTCGGTGGTGTCTTCGTACGCCACCGTCACCCGCCCCGTATCCGGCTTCAGGAAACCCATGATGATATGCAGCGATACCGATTTGCCCACCCCGCTGCGCCCCAGGATGCAGATCGTCTCTCCCGCCATCACCTGGAAGTTCACGCCGTCCAGCACGCGGTTGTCCCCGAACGCCTTGGACACATCCTTGAACTCGATGTAGGGCTTTACGCCCTCGGGGATGTCGGTGCGAGCCGCGCTCGCAGTTTGGGTGGTTCCGGCCGGCGTTATGAGTTCAGCCATGTTTAGTACCGAAATTCTTCATTCTGCATTCTTCATTCTGCATTTCTTCGACGTGCCCGGTCCCATTCCTCGGGAGTATTCAGATTGTCGAACATTCGCGGATCAAAAGCCAGTTGCCGCAATTCTTCGTCGCCGATGGCGCGCGTTCTCACCTCGCGAAACAGCGGAACGATGTTGTTGCGCGAGGCGCGCAGCGCCTTTTCCGCGACCTCGGCAAACTCACGGCGATACACCGCGCACAGCGGCTGATACTGAAGAGAAGATTCTGGGCCACTGATTTTCACCGATGAACGCGGATCAGAACTATTCATGTTTGATCGGTGCTGATCAGTCTTGATCGGTGGCTGCTTTTGCTGCTTTTGCGTGACCGGTACGGTGACGGTTGCGCCGTCCTTCTCGGCCACATCGACCAGGTAGCGCAGGAAGCGCGCGTCCAGGAATGGCGTGTCAACCGCAATCATCAGGTTCAACTCGGCCTGGCTGGAACGCAGTGCCGCGTGGATGCCGGCCAACGGCCCCTGGCCGGGGAAAATGTCCTCGACAAGGTTCAATTCAATTCCGCGGTTCCGCAATTCGGCAATGTCATGGAGCTTCTCCCGCGGGCCCACGATGCTGACGTGGTCGCTCACCCCGGCTGCCAATCCCAGCGCCCGCTCTACCAGCGTCTGACCGTCGAGACGGAGCAGCGCCTTGTCGCGCCCCATGCGCAAGCTTTGCCCTCCGGCAATGACAAAGGCGGCGACCGCCATGCGGGCAATCATAAGTCATCGGGTACTCGTATCCATGGTCGATCATCCGCGATCCGCCATCGGCCCCTCGAAGGCGGACGATTGCCGTAGACCTGTTCTAGCGGACAACTTTCGCGTGCGGCCACACTCGCCAGCCCCGAACTGCTGACCAGCAGCGGGTGTGTCTGCTATTCGGGTGGCGCAGGCCTTCAGGCCTGCGGTTCGGCGCCAACTACAGCATCAGGGCTTTAGCCCCTGAGGTACCTCGGCGGCTAAAGCCGCTGCCCTCACATTTTCCTGCAGGGCTGAAGCCCTGCTCCACCCTCCACATCACCCTTGCTCCATTAGCCACCAGCCCCTAACCCCTCCCTCCCGATCTGCCGGCCTCCCGATGAGATTGCCTGTGCTAAAATCGCGCACGTTTTCAGCCCCGCATCGTCAATCTGAGCTTCGCGGACGCAGGCGCGGCGGCGGGGGTTTCGGAACCACCGATGAACATCCGCCGACGGCTTCTCTACGCCATCCTGGCCCTGAGCGCGATCACCGCCGTCGCCGTCACCGGCTACCGGGTGCTGGGCGGGCCCTCGGTCACCTTCCTGCAATCGCTCTACATGGCGGTGATCACGCTGGCGGGCGTGGGCTACGGCGAGATCATCGACACCAGCAACAACCCTCAGCTGCGCATCTTCAACATGTTCGTGGTGACGGTGGGGGTGACGATCACGCTGTACGTGTTTTCCGTCGTCACCGCGTTCCTGGTCGAGGGAGAAATCAGCAACCTGTTCTGGAGACGTACCATGCAGAAGCGCATCCAGGAGCTGAAAGACCATTTCATCGTTTGCGGCCTGGGCGATACCGGGCGCTACGCGGTGGAGGAGCTGCACAAGACGAGCACGCCATTCATCGTGATCGAGAGCCATGAGGATAACATCGCGCGCTTCAAGGAGCACGAGAGCGGCCGCTATAAGGAGATCCTGTATGTGATCGGCGACGCCACGGAAGAGAGCGTGCTCGACGCCGCCGGCCTCGATCGCGCGCGGGGCGTGATTTCAGCGGTGGCCAGCGACAAAGACAACCTGGTAATCACCGTGATGGTGCGGCAGAAGAACCCGGCGGTGCGCATCGTGGCGCGCTGTGCCGACGTGAAGTTTGCCGACCGCATGCTGCGCGCCGGGGCCAATACGGCGGTGTCGCCGAACGCGATTGGCGGGCTGCGCCTGGCCAGCGAAGCGCTGCGCCCGCACGTCACCAGCTTCCTGGACCTGATGCTGCGGGAGAAATCGCGCACCCTGCGCATTGACGAGATCGTGATTCCCGGGGACTCGAAGTGGGCAGGCAAGAACCTGGAAGAGCTGAAGTTCCGCGCCAACTTCCACCTGATGCCGCTGGCGGTGAAGACGACTGTGGGCGAGCACCGGCACGACTTCATGGTGAATCCTCCGGATACCCTGGCGCTGCAAGCCGGGACGGTGCTGATCGTGATGGGAGATGTGGAGGAGATCGGGCGGGCGCGCGAGGCAGCACGACAGGCGCAGCACACGCAGGTGGCGGCGAACAGCTAAGCGTCGGCGGCGGTGGGCATCTCGGTGGGCGACCAGAGAATTTCCATTCCGATGATGCGTCCGGCAATGTCGAGTTCCAGGTGTCCGGTGGCGCGGACCACGGTGTCGCCGCTCAGGTCGGGAATGGTGACGTACACGCGCGGCTCCAGGTAGCGAGCGTTGCCGGACTGCTGCAGGAACTCCAGGGCGGGATGGGAGCGGCAAATTTTCGGGAGCTCGAAACTGAAGTCGGCAAGGTCTCCGTTCTCGCACAGCGATGCCGCAACTTCCACCGGGATGCGTTCGTGAACTTCTTCCTCTTCCATCGTGCTGTTGGCGTTGAAGGCCACGTAGTACTGATAGCCCAATTGCTCGTCGAATTCGGTCCGCTCAACGTAGATCGCCATAGGCCAATGTGTTTGGATGCGCAGAGTCTTGTATCACAGGGCTGTGCGGCGCGTCATGTTGAAGGCCGCGCGGAAGTGCAGGCACTCGCGATTGGCCGATTTCCGCAACCGGCACGGAAATAAGGTGTTTCCATGTATAGACGAGAGCAGCAGCCAAGCATCTAATGGAAAAGCGCCACCACTCACAGAGTTGAGCATGAAGGAGCGATCATGAAGGCGAAATCTCGTTTCGTACTGGCATTATTCCTCGCGCTTGGAATTGGCGTGGCCTGCAACCGCGCCCCCAACGACGCGCAGGTTGCCAACCAGGTACAGCAGAAGATCGCGGCGGATGGAAACGTGCAGAACAAGCAGATCGGCGTGCAGTCCGCCAATGGCGTGGTCACGTTATCAGGCACGGTGGCAAGCGAGATGGAACGCAGCGCCGCAGCCAACGATGCGGCGCAGGTCGCGGGCGTGAAGACGGTGGTGAACAACCTGGAACTGTCCCCGGCGACGACGGCTCAGTCGATGCCTCCGGCGGCGGAACCGCCGGCTGCGGCCAGCGTGCCGACACGCCGTCGTGAAGCGCCGCCACGCAGAACGCGCACGGCTGCTTCCGGCAACAATGCTCCGGCGAGCACCTACGCTGCCCCGGCCGGCGACATGGCGTCGTCAAACGCGAGATCGGCGCCGGCGGCTCCAGCAGCGCCGCGCGTGGTCACGGTGCCGGAGGGAACGATTGTGGCCATCCGATTGGTGGATCCGATCAACACCGCGCAAGCCCACGCGGGCGATACCTTCCGGGCAACCGTGTCATCGCCGGTGATGGTCGGAGATGAGACGGTGATTCCGGCGGACGCGGATGTGGAGGGGCAAATCGTCAATGCGGCGAGCGCGGGCCATTTCACGGGACAATCGGCGCTGGCGTTGACCCTGAGCCGGTTGCGCATGGGCGGCAAGACATACACGCTGCGCACCAACCAATACGACAAGCAGGGGTCGTCGCGAGGGAAGAGAACGGCGGCCACGGTGGGCGGCGGCGCCGCCCTGGGCGCGATCATCGGCGGAATTGCCGGCGGCGGGAAGGGAGCGGCAATCGGAGCCGGCGTGGGCGCGGGCGCGGGAACCGGAGTGCAGGCGGCGACGAAGGGCCAGCAAATCGAGCTGCCGTCGGAGACGGTGTTGAACTTCCGGCTGGAAAGCGCGCTGAATGTGACGCCGGCAGCGACGTCGGACAGGAATGCAGGAAGACAACGCGTGGACCAGTGAAGCACGTGAAAGTGCTGCCAGGTTTCACGTTTCGCGTTTCAGGTTTCACGTCGCGCAAATCCGCGAGCGCGGGTAGAGCGCTAACGACGTGAAACCTTGAAACATCGAGACCTTTAGGCGCACGGCAAAACGGACTGCGTGTCAGACGCGGTGGAGCGCGACCTCGCTGGTGCCGGGACGCGTCATCAGCTCGTGGATTGCGTCGCGGGGCGACTTGCCGCGATGGAGCAGCGCGTCGATCTGCTCGGTGATCGGCATTTCGACCGAGTACTTGCGTGCCAGGCCAACCGCGGCCTTGGTCGTCAGCACGCCTTCGGCAACCATGCCGTGCATGCCGGCGATGATCTCGTCGAGCTTGCGTCCCTTGCCGAGTTCGACGCCGACGGTACGGTTGCGCGAGAGGCCTCCGGTACAGGTGAGGACGAGATCGCCGATGCCGGCCAGGCCGGCCATGGTGTCGGCGCGCGCGCCACAAGCGACGGCGACGCGGGTGATCTCGGCAAGGCCGCGCGTGATCAACGCCGCGATGGTATTGAAGCCGAGCCCCAGGCCGTCGCAGACACCGGCCGCGATGGCAATCACGTTCTTCAATGAGCCGCCAAGTTCCACGCCCGCGACATCGTCATTGGTGTACACGCGGAAAGAAGGTTCGCTGAATTCGCGCTGCACCGTTTCGGCAAGCTGCCAGTCTTTGGAGGCGATGGTAATGGCGGTGGGGTCGCCGCGCGCGACTTCCCTGGCGAACGACGGCCCACTGAGCGCGCCGATGCTCGGGTTGGAGATGCGCCCGCCGTCGCGCAGCACGTGGGCGATGACCTCGCTCATGCGCTCGAGGGAATCGTTTTCAACGCCCTTGGTGGCGCTGACGAAGAGCATGTCGGGAGTGAGGTGCGGCGCCATTTTCTGGAACAGCCCGCGGCAGTGGTGCGAGGGCATGACGCTGACCACGATCTGAGCGCCACGGAGGGCCTCCTCGAAGCTGTTGGTGGGCGCGACGGAGTCCGGAATTGGTGCGCCGGGGAGGAAAAGATCGTTGCTGCGGTGAGTGAGGATCGACTCGCGGACTTCTTTCTCGAAGGCCCAGAGGCGGACGCGGTGCGTGCCCTTGCGTCCGAGGACGATAGAGAGCGCCGTGCCCCACGCGCCGGCGCCGATGATTGCGATGTCGGACATGAGTCTCAGTTCCGAGTGGTACTCAGCTACTTGGTACTCAGTTACTTTTCTTCAGTGCAAAGCGGTGCTCAGTGCCCGCCAGCAAGCGGCGGATGTTCTGGTGGTGCTTGGCGATGATCAGCGCCGAAGCGCACACCATGGCGGCGAAAACTGGCGGTGAAGCCTGGTAGCGGTACAGCAGCCAGGCGAAAATCGGAAATGCGGCGGCAGCGACGATCGAAGCAAGCGAGATGTATCGGAACGCTGCGACGACGGCGATAAAGATCACGAGCACAATCAGGACGGCCTTGGGCGCGAGCGCGATGAATGCGCCTACGCCGGTAGCGACGCCCTTGCCGCCCTTGAATTTCAGCCAGAGAGGGAAGACGTGGCCGAGAATGGCGAAGACGGCGGCGAGAGACATCAGAACGATCGGCGACACGTCGTATGAGTCAATGTAACCAGGAAAAAAATGATTGAGGCGCGAATGCGCTATGGCCAGCGCCATGTAAACCGCAGCGAAACCTTTGGCTGCATCGAGAATCAACGTGGCGATGCCCAGACCAGGCGCTTTGCGCGCGACGTTGGTGGCGCCGATGTTACCGCTGCCGGTGGCGCGCACGTCCTCGCCGCGAAACACACGGACGAGGATGTAGCCGAAGGGAATGGATCCCAGCAGGTATGCAATGAAGGCGATGATGAAGTAGATGGACATTAAAGCATTCGAAAACCCAGATTCCTCACCCGGTCCTTCGCTCGCTCAGTGCGCCCGCTCGGAATGACAAATATTTGATGGGGTGTTTTCGCAGGCCTAAAGGCCTGCGCCACCCGTCGGGCTTTCGCCCGCTGACGCGGGCTGGAATTCCTTTTTCACGCTGACTCCGGCTTACGCCCGGGGGCTACACATTCTGTCGCACGCTTTGCGCGCCCGAACGGCGGGCCGCTGGAACGGGCTTCTAGCCTCAGGCAGAAGCCGCGAACGCCGAACTATCCCAGCGGGAACCGGGCGATTTTTGTATAACGCGCGCCGCTGGGCGACAGCTTGCTTTCGTACAGAAAGAATTCGCGAGCGGTCATTGTACCGAAGTCGGGTGCGGGCTTGCCGTGCAATTTCTCGCCCAGGCGACGAAGCGGTGGGCTGGCTGGTTCTCCGGGCTGGGGTTTGGGCCTGCCGGAGCCGGAACGTGCCAAGGTCAAATGCGGGCTGTAGGCGGTGGTCTCACGTGGCACGCCGGCACGGGCGACGGCTTCGTCGACGGCCTTCGCAAGCTGCGGCAACTGGTCGCCTGCCTCGATGCCGAGCCAGAAGACACGCGGGCTGCGCGGGTTGGGGAAAAAACCGTGGCCGCGGAAGGCGATGTCGAAATGCTGCGGGCGCACCGTTGCCAGCTCACGCTTGATCTGCTCCACCTGCTCGGGAGTCTGCTCGCCAATGAATTTCAGAGTGACATGAAACGACTCGGGCTTGACCCAGCGCGCGTCGGCGGCAAAGCCGCGGACGCCGTCGAGGTAGAGGGACATTTTGTTGCGGATTGCAGCGTCAATATCGAGAGCGATGAAGATGCGCACGGGAAACTATTGTCGATGGGCGATTGATGATTGTCGATTGAGAAAGCGTGGGGGCCCTCGGCTCGCGCTCCTTTCCCTTCGGCTGCGCCTCAGGGTCGGTCGCGCTCGCTAGGGATTGGCCGATATTTGATGAGGTGTTTTTGCAGGCCTAAAGGCCTGCCCCACCCGCGGGCACAGCCGCGGTGTTGTGGCCTAAAGGTCTGCGCCACCCGTCGCGCACAGCCGCGGTGCTGTGGCCTAAAGGTCTGCGCCACCCGTTGCCAGTCAGATCAGTTTTCTTCTTACCATGTCCAAAGCCTGTTGCGAGGCCCACCAGCGGATGCGGGCGCGATCGCCGGGGACGTTGCGCTCGACGACGTCGGTATGCTTGCCGTCGGCCACGGCAATATAGAGCAGTCCGACGGGCTTTTCTTCGGTGCCGCCGGTGGGCCCGGCAACGCCGGTGATGCCAACGCCGATGGTGGAGCGGCATTCCTCGCGGATTCCTTCCGCCAAGGCAGCGGCGACCTCCTTGCTCACCGCGCCATGCTCGGCGATGAGCGCGGGCGGAACGTTGGCGAACAGCGTCTTCATCTCGTTGTCGTAGACGATGGCGCCGCCTACGAAGTAGCGCGAACTGCCGCTGATCTTGGTGATGCGCTCGCCGAGCAGGCCCCCGGTACAGGACTCGGCGACGGCGATGGTGGCGCCGCGCATCTGCAGGTAGTAGCCGACGATCTGCTCGAGCGATTCGCCGCGGCTGGAGTAAACGAAGTCCTCGAGTTCATCTTCCAGCAATCCCGCCAACTCGTCGACGCGCGCCTGCGCGGCCTCTTGCGATTCTGCGCGCCGGGTGAGGCGAAGCTGGATGTCGCCGGCGCCGGCGAGGATGGTGGTCTGCACGTCAGGGAAGCGTTGATAGATGGGAGCGGCGCGGCGGTCGCAATCCGATTCGCCCATCATCGCGATTTTGAGCACGCGGGTGGCGATGAACTGTTGCGGCAGGCGCTCGCGCAGGCGCGGGATGCACTGCTCGTCGAACATGGGCTTGATCTCATGCGGCGGGCCGGGCAGCAGCATGATGTAGCGCTTGGCGCCTTCGTATTCGAAGTCAATCCACTGGCCGGGAGCGGTGCCGAGCGGGTTAGGCAGGACCTGGGCCCAATCGATGACGTCGGCCTGCTTCTCGTTGTTGTCGGCCATCTGGCGGCGGAGCTTGGCAAAGCGCTCGTGAAGTTGGTGGACGAGTTCGGGATCACGGCGGAGTTCGCGCCCCAGGGCGGCGGCGACGCATTCGCGGGTGAGGTCATCCTCGGTAGGGCCGAGGCCACCCATAAAGATAATGATGTCGGCGCGAGCGAGCGCGATCCTGGCTGTCTGGGTGAGGTGCTCGCGGTTATCGCCAACTACGGTCTTGAAAGCGACTTCGACTCCGAGGCCATTCAGCTTTTCGGTGAGGTAAAGCGAATTCGTGTCCTGGAAATGCGGCGTGAGCAGCTCAGAGCCGATGGCAATGATCTCGGCGGGCACGGTGAAAGTGTAAATGGTTGGCGGTGGATGGTGCACGGACGGCGGTAGGGGTTTCTCGGCTCGCGCCCAGAAAGGCGACGGTCGATGCGACTAGAACCTCGTTTCTTCAACCGGGAGGAGGGGATGTCCCTGGATGTCCCAAGAGAGATGATGGACGGCGTTGGTGGTGGCGAGAACGGCGGCGCGCCCGGGAGCGAAGGCCAGGCCGACCAGGTTTTGTCCGGCGACAACGAGCGAGGCTTTCTTGTCAGGCGTAACGCGCACTACGCCGCGCTTGCCGCGTAGCGATGCGGCGACGTAGAGGTTTCCGTCCACGTCGAAAGCCAGTCCTTGCGGCCGGCCGAGACCGCGGTAGAAGAGCGACACGCTGCCGTGGGGATCGATTTCGTGAACGGCATCGAAGCTGGAGACGGTCGGCCCGGTGACATAGAGATTGCCGTTGGGGCTGAAGGCGAGGTGGTAAGCGGAGACGCTCGGCTCCAGGGTGGCGAAGACAAAGATCTGGCGGTCGCGTGAAATTTTGAAGATGGTGCCGCTGCGGTCGCCGACGTAGAGGTTCTGCTCGCGGTCGAAGGCAAGGCCGGTGGCTACGCCCATGCCTTCGGCGTAGGCGGACATGGTGCCGTTGGGGGCCACGCGGTAGACGGCGCCGTCGTAGCGGGAGGTAACGTACATCTGGCCCTCGCGGTCGAAAGCGATGGCGGTGGCGTTCATCATCTCGGCGAGGAAGGGCTTAACGTTGTAGTTGGTGTCAATCTTGTAGATCGCGACCGGGACCTTTTGCCCGCGGGAGCCGGAAAAAGTGACGTAGATATTGCCTTCGAGATCGAGGGCGGGATTGCTGACTGGGTGCAGGTTTTCGGCGATATTGACGGCAACGCGAAGGTCGTGAGGATTGCTGGCGTGGCCGTTGGCGTCAACCGTGACCGGGCCGGAGTGAGCGCCGTCAGGAACGCGGGCAACGAGAAACTGGTCGGAGCTGATGACGACGGCGCCCTCGAGATCGCCGAACTGAACCTTGGGACGACGCAGTTCGTGCGGGCGCAGGCCGCTGCCGATGATGCGGATTTCGCCGCCGGGCAGGGCAGCAGCCGGCTCCACGGAATCGATCCGCGGTTTTCCGTTGACGTTCTTCTTGCCCAGCAAGCGGTCAGAAATTCCCATGATCGTTCGCACTTAGATGCGGGCGGCGCGCGTGCCGGGTCACGGCAGCAGTCCGAAATGGCGCAGCCCTTGCATCACCGCCAGCGCATACAGGCCTGCGCCGACATCGTCGAGCATAATGCCGGCGCCGTCCGGAATTTTCTCCAGAAGGCGCAGCGGCGGCGGTTTCACGATGTCGAAGACACGAAAAAGTATAAGGCTCGCCAACAAAGTTTTCCAAGCGAGTGGAGCGCCGGCGAGGGCGATCAACTGGCCGGCGACTTCGTCGATGACGACGAAAGCGGGGTCCTTCAGCTTTGATTCGCGCGCGACGCGGGTGGAGGCCGGGATCCCGACGAGCGTGACCATGGCGGCGGCAACGATCGCCGCGGCAACCTGCAATGAGCCGGAAAACGGCGCCAGCGCGCGCCAGAGCAGAACGGTGGCGATCGAGGCCCAGGTGCCGGGCCCGGGTTTCAGGCGGCCGATGCCGAAGAAGGTAGCGACCAGCCATGCCCACGCGGTCTTTCGAGAGAGATCAGGAGCGATTGCGGTCATCGTGCTGGGCAGTGCCGCCGGACTTCGGCATGCGCCGGTCGTGGCCAGTGTAATCCGCTTCGCCGAATTGGTCGCCCTGATTGATGGGGGTGGAAATCACGTAGCCGCCGCTGGCCCACTTGCCCAGGTCGATGAGGCGGCAACGATCGCTGCAGAAAGGGAAGTCGGGTTCGTCACGCAGCACCAGCTTGCGGCAGGTGGGACAACGGAGGCTGCGAACGCGCTTGCGAGGCATGATGGAACCTATTTTATGGGATGCGGTGGATTTGTAATTGGTAATTTGAACCAGGAACTGGGACCGCAAATTACCAATCACAAAGTACAAATTACAGATCAGAGGATGCGCGCGACCAGGTCGTAGTCATGGGCTTCGGTGAGTTCACAGCGGTGGAACGTGCCCGGCTCGAGTTCGCGCTCGTCGGCAAAGTCGTTAATGAAGACTTTGCCGTCGATTTCGGGGGCGTGCATGGCGGTGCGGCCTTCCCACAGCAGGTCGGTTTCGCCGGAGGGACCCTCGATGAGGAGGTCGAACTGGCGTCCGAGAAGAGCTTTCTTCGACTTGCGGCTGATGGATTTCTGGATCTGCATCAGCTTGCGCCGGCGACGCTCAATCTCAACGGGAGGAACTTTCTTGCCCAGGGCGTACGCTGACGCGCCTTCCTGGTCGGAATAGGAGAAAGCGCCCATCCAGTCGAACTGCGCCTGGCGCACGAAGTCGCAGAGTTCGTCGAACTCGCGCTCGGTCTCGCCGGGGAAGCCAACGATGAAGGAGGTGCGCAAGGTCAGATCCGGAATGGTGCGCCGCATTTTCTCGATGGAGCGCAGGAAAAGCTCGGAGCCGCCGCCGCGCTTCATGCGCTTGAGAGCCGCAGCGGAGGCGTGCTGCAGCGGGACATCCATGTAGGAGCAGATTTTGTCGTGCGCGGCGATGGTTTCCAGCAAACGGGCGGTGATCTTGTTGGGGTAGGCGTAGAGGAAGCGCACCCAGTGCAGGTCTTCGATGCGCGCGAGTTTCTCCAGCAGCAGCGCCAGGCCGTCCTTCAAACCGAAGTCCTCGCCGTAGCAGGTAGTGTCCTGGCCGATGAGTGTGATCTCGCGGACACCGGCTTGTGCCAGGCGCTCGGCCTCGGCAACCACGGACTCGAAACGACGCGAGCGGAACTTGCCGCGCAATTGCGGGATGATGCAGAACGAGCAAGGGTGATCGCAGCCCTCGGCAATCTTGATGTAGGCGGAGGCGCGCGGGGTGGCAAGGATGCGCGGCGTGGTCTCGTCGTAGAGATAATTCGGCAGGTCGGCAATGGCGCCGTCCCAGCCGTCGCGGGAAAAGCGCCCGGCCTGCTCGCGTGCCTGACCTTCGGCGCGGCCGTTGGTATTGAGGATGTTGAATGGGCTCGCCTGCGAGGGCGCACGCGCTCCAACACTGAGTCCCGCGGCTTGCAAGATTTTCGGCAGCTCGCCGGTGCCGATGACGGCGTCAACGTCCGGAATGTCTTTCCGGATCTGGTTGCGGAAGCGCTCGACCAGGCATCCGGCAACGACCAGCTTGCAGGCGCGGCCGCTGGTTTTGTGGCGCGCCATTTCCAGGATGGTGTTCACCGACTCCTGCTGTGCGCTCTCGATGAAGGAGCAGGTGTTGACGACGATGATGTCGGCATCCTCGGCGCGCGGCGTGATCTCCGCCCCGGCCTGCGCCAGCATGCCCATCATGACCTCAGAGTCGACAAGGTTCTTGGGGCAGCCGAGGGACACGAATCCGACCTTCTGCGGGCGCGTTGTAGCCGCGTTCTTCCCAGAAGCCGTGGGTTTTTCGAGGGTGACCGGAAGGTCAGGCATGCGGTGCTTCAATTCTATCGGAAATAGCGGGTTCGGGGAAAAAGCGAAGAAAAAACCTTAACCGCAGAGGACGCGAAAGCGAATCGGCACGAAACAAAAAAACGAACCACGAAGGGCACAAAGGATCACGAAGGCTGGAACGATTTGCCCTCGTATCCTTCGTGCCTTCGCGGTTATTGGCTTTTGATTTCTGCGTACAACTCGGGTAATCGGGCGGCGTCTTCGGGCGATTTGCCAAAGCGAGCGCGCTCGTAATGGCGCGTAAAGTCGGCCACAGAACGCTGCAACGGCGGATCGGCAATGCTGGCCACGAACTCGCGCGGCGTCTGGGCGGGTCGCTTGGGGAAGCCCTTGCCGGCGAGGGAGCGGGTCATGCGTGAGTACCAAACGGTGGCCGCCGCTTGCGGCGCCTTGATCGGGTTGCGCGCTACGCGGTGACGACGCATGGCGTGCCAAATGCTTCGGGCATTGACCAGGAGCACGCACAGGATGATCGCCAGCAGCGCGGTCATCACCCAGGTACGGGGCCGGCGCTCCGCTTCAACATGGACGCGTTTGGCACGGGCAAGCAATTGCAGGTAATAGCGGCGGAACCAGCCGCGCGCCTGGTCGCCGGCGCTGCGACCGCGCGCCATGGCGGAGATGGTCAGAGTGCGCTGGTGGAGGAAATCGTAGTTGATCACCCACTCGCGCCAGAATTCGCGGGCTGCGTCGAGGTAGAGCAGGAAGCGATGCATTTGTCCGGCGGCCGGCTTGGGATCGGCGGGAGTGGGATCGAAACTCACCCATGCATAACCGGGAATGTAGGCTTCCACCCAGGAGTGGGCGTCGCGGGCACGGACAATGTAGCTGCCGGTGAGGTCGTTGTACTCGCCGCCACGAAAGCCGTTCACGATCCGGGCGGGGATGCCGACGGTGCGCAGCATGATGGCCATGGCCGAGGCGAAGTACTCGCAGTGTCCTTCCTTGCGCTCGAAAAGGAAGTAGACCAGCGGGTCAGCCGGCGGCGTGGTCGCCATTTGCAGGCTGTAGCCGTAGTGGGTGCGGAGGTAATTTTCGACCGCCGACGCCTTGTCGTAGGCGCCGGTCGAGTTTTCGGTGATCTTTCGCGAGAGTTCGACGACCCGCGGGTCCACGCGCGTCGGCAGTTGCAAGTAGTTGAGGACGAGGTCGGGGGGAGCAGTTCCGCTGGCGCTCCGCATGCGCTCCCGGCGCGGCTGCGCGATCAGGGAAGTAGCGCTGTAGCTCTCGGTCATGCGGTTGCGGTCCATGTTGTAGACAGCGCCGCCGTCGTCGAGCGCAACTTCGGCCATCCGCGCCTGCAGGGTGACGGGCACCGGCGCCAGGAACAGGACGTTGGTGCCAATGGGCTCCATCAGGATTTTGTAGAACAGCGGCTTGAAGGCGCGGAGGTCTTCGCGGTCCGGGGGCAGATTGCGAACGTTCACCTGCGTCCGCGACAGATTGTAACGACCCATGCCGGTCAGGCGGACCTCGGGGTCGTAGCGCGGGCTGGAGGCGAAGGCTTCCATCCGGGAAGACTGGGGGTTGGTCCACTCCTTGCCGTCGAACAGCCCAAGCGCGACGCCGCGCCACTTCAGGTCGGCGTAGGAGCCGCGGTCGCCATCGATTTGAATGTGCATGACGACGCTGTCGGACTGCTTGATGCGGCCGATCTCGCCCAACTGCACGTGATCGCTGAAGCCGCTGACGAACTCATTGCGCGGAGCATAAGCGCTGAGATATCCGGCGGAGAGGCGCGGCAAAACAAAGAAGATTCCTGCCGCGCCCACGACCACGGCGAAAGTCATCAGCAGCGCGAGAATGGACACGATTCGCGCCATGCGCCGGGGTGCGTTGGGCAATGGCGGCGCGGGCAGCGCGCTCGACACCGCCGCCGCGGAACGCTTCATTTCCATGCTGATGAAGGTGGCGACCACCAGCAGCAGGAAAACGCAGAAAGCGCCGAAGAAGATGGTGTCGACGGTGAGCACGGCGGCCGCCAGAACTTCCAGGAAGGAAATGATGACGAGATAAACCTGGTCGCGGTGGCGCTGCACGGAAAAAAGCTTCACCACCATGATAAACAGCACCAGATGGACGGTGGCGTTGACGAAGCTGCCGGAAACCAGGAAGACGTCGGCGGCGTAGAAGACGACGTAGAAGAGTGTCAGGTAGGAGGTCCAGCGCTCCGAGATTAGCAGGGTGCGGTGGCGCAGCATGAGATAGCCGCGGAACAAAAGAGCCGCCGAGACCGCCACCAGGGAAAAGGCATCGAGGCGCCCGGTGGTGGTCAAGGTGATGAAGCCGGTGGCGACCAGCAGGTAAAGCGAGATCTGAAAATATTGCTCGATCACGCCGCGAAAGGTGGAGGGCTGGGGAGGCGCGGGCGGCGTGAGGATGGAGATGAGGTCAAGTTTTTCGCCGGCCGCCACCAAGACATTGTATTGCCGAATTGCAGAATTGCCGAAGTGCCGAATTGCGGAATTGAAACCCGGCAATGAAGCAGTCCGATTGGCCAATTCTTAAAATCGGCAATCGCGGTGCGGCGCGCACGGCAATGCTAGAATCAGGTGTGTCGGGCATCGGCCCCGCGCGACGTATTCCCGCCAACCCCGCCAGGTCCGGAAGGAAGCAACGGTAACGGGCTCTTACGTGCGCAGCGGGATCGCCGGTGTCCGGCTTTGTCTTGGCCGTCAGCCATCAGCCATTTGTCATTTTGCCATGATGAGATGAATAGACATTAGCCGTCGCATCCCTCAGAATAATGCGCTGACGTTGACGGAGAGTTCATTGACCAATCCCATCCGGGCAAAGATCACCTCTCTCGGTACCTACGTCCCGCCGCGTGTCCTCAGCAATCAAGACCTGGAAAAGATGGTCGAGACGAGCCATGAATGGATCATGCAGCGGGTGGGAATCCGGGAGCGGCATATCGTCGAGAAAGGCGTCGCCACCAGCGATCTCGCGCTGGAAGCGGCCAAGTGCGCACTGTCAAAGCGCGGCGCCAAGCCGGAAGAGGTGGAAGCCATCATCGTGGGCACAGTGACGCCCGACATGTTTTTTCCGGCGACCGCGTGCCTGGTGCAGCACAGGCTGGGAGCCAAGGGCGCGTGGGGCTTTGACGTGTCAGCCGCCTGTTCCGCCTTCGTTTATGCACTCCAGACCGGGGCGCAGTTCATCAATACCGGCGCGCACAGGAAAGTGCTGGTGATCGGCGCGGACGTGATGTCGTCGATCATTGACTACAGCGATCGCGCCACCTGCGTGATCTTCGGCGACGGGGCGGGGGCGGTGCTGCTGGAGCCTGCCGCCAACGACGAAGAAGGCATCATCGATTTTCTGCATTACGTCGATGGCTCCGGCGGTTGCTCGCTCTACATGCCCGGAGGCGGCAGCCTGAATCCCTCGAGCCACGAGACGGTGGACAAGAAAATGCATTTCGTTCACCAGGACGGGCAGGCGGTGTTCAAGTACGCAGTGCGCAACATGGCGGACGTCTGCGAGCGCCTGCTGCAGCGGAACGGCGTCAATGCCAAGGACGTGGACTGCTTCATTCCGCACCAGGCGAACATGCGCATCATGACCGCGACCGCCGACCGGTTGGGGCTGCGGCCGGAAGCGCCGATTATCAACATCGACCGCTTCGGCAACACCACGGCGGCAACCATCCCGCTCGCCATGCAGACTGCAATCGACGACGGCAAATTGAAGAAGGGAAGCCTGGTGCTGCTGGCGTCGGTAGGCGCTGGATTTACGACCGGGGCGACGCTGTTGCGCTGGGCGTATTAGTAAGGCTGCAGGCTGCAGGCGGAAGGCTTGAGGCTGGAGTTCAGGGCTTCGGAAAACCGACACTTGCAAACCATGGAGGCGAAGCAAATGAGCCCAGCAGGAACGCCGGAACGAGTTGCCATGCGTCGCGTTACAGGTATTGGCGGCATCTTCATCAAGGCAAAGGATCCCAAGGCAATGTACGCGTGGTACGAAAAGCACCTGGGCATGAAAAAGGAATCGGCTTTTCAAGCCGTGCCCTTCAAGTGGAAAGAGGAAGAAACCGGCCACGAGGGACTGACCATGTGGTCGTTGTTCGAGCAGGCCAGCAAGTATTTCGACCCCAGTCACTCGACGGTGATGATCAACTACCGGGTTGCGGATATGGACGCGCTCCTGAAGGCGTTCGAGTCGGAAGGCATCAAAGTACTCGGCCGGCAGGACGAGTCGTACGGCCGCTTCGCGTGGATCATGGACCCGGAGGGGAATAAGATCGAACTCTGGGAAGCGCCGAAGAGCGGGAGTTAGGACTTAGAGCCGGTAACAAAGCCTCCATTGCGCCGCCGCAAGGCTCGCCAAATGCCGCACCGAAGCTTGCTGCATTGGCGAACAGAAAGCGCAAGCTTGCGCTAAGTCGATTTATCGCGAACGACGATGTGTCAGGGCCTTGATGTTTCATTTGTCGTTTCCACACACTCCACGCCCGTACTCACATAAACAAACGCCGGCAAGTCTGCCGACACGTGTATCTCAGAGGTAATCGGATGTGCGTTGGCGCCTTCGCACTCGTCCTCAATGAACTCGAATGAGCTGGAAACGTCGATAGTGAACTCTCCGTTCCAAGGCTTGAAGCGCCACTGTTTAAGTGCGTCTATGACGAACTTCTCGAACACCTTCTCGAACACCGGGTCATCGGCGTGGACGGACACGGTGCGAACCGACACGACGCTGCCATCTCGTGCCACTCTCAGGCGACTGATTATCGTTCCCCCCATCCGCTGGTCTATCGCAGCTTGCGGGTAGGCTGGTGCGACGAATTTAGCGACCGATGGTAGTTTTTGAGTATCCAGCGCTTGGGTCTGTGCGGGAACCGAAGCGATGGCGAGCAAGCAGAGTGCGATTGCTGACACACGTTTCACGCCAGCACTTTACGCCGAGTCACAAGCGAGTTCCACGATAACGAGCGATAACAGTCATTCGCGGCTGCCCCAAAACTTGCGCGAAGGCAATTTCACGCCAGTCACTTCCGGTCGCCACTCTTCTGGCGATAGCAGTCCAAGAACTCGACCCCACGTTTCGTATCGCGGATCTGTTCGATGCTCCAAATCGAATCTTCGCTGGAACCGTCATCAACAATCCCATGAAATTTGCCTAGCAAATGCACGATAAGTATTTTTGCGGCGTCGCAGGCATCATCTAACGCCCAGAGATTGAGAACCAAATTCAATCTCGCAGAAGGTGCTGTTCCAACCTGCGCAAGAACAAGTTCTTTCTCGTTCTCTGTACAATTCTCCAAAGCTTTGTCATCAAAACGTACCCGAACGCGCCAATGCTCACTCGCCGGGAAAAGCCACTCGACGCTATCGGAGTTTGTAAGTTGACACTGTTCAGCAACCTCGTCTAGGGCAGCGATTATTTTCCACACCGTTGCTTCCGAGAAAGAGAGCCCGACGGTTGGAGCCCTGCTAAGCTGCATGTCCTACCTCTCGGAGAGCCGTTCGTTCGCTATTTCAAGCGAAGAAAAAGCGCAAGCTTACGATAACTCGATTTATCACTCGCTATGGCTTAGTCTGCTGGCGGCACGCAGTTTCTCGACAATGGTGCGTAGTTCAGCCATGGCGTGCTCATCGGGTGGCGAAGGACGATTCACCAAGGGGTCGAGGTCATAGCATCTCTTCCGGTATGCATCGATACCCGGATCGGGTTCTCGACACTCGACAAAATCGTTCCATTCCTGAGGGTATGCGAGCCGGTGTTGCAAGAACCGCTCGATCAAGTCAGCCATGTCCGTCGCTGTACGTGCGCGTCCCACGAAAATAGTCACTTACGATAAGTCGATTTATCACTCGTTACTTTTGAATCGAAGCCATCACGCGATAGAACTCTTGATAGTCGTGGCGTGGCGCACTATACATCCCTCCGTAAAACGTCGCATCAAGCACGCCAGCAGACCTGCACTCGACAGACGGCAAGTGAATAGCTTCCTTC
>DASSIZ010000094.1 GCA_035691485.1 Terriglobales bacterium | reverse complement strand
CAAGGCCACACGCGAACAGCGTGTGGCCTTTTTCGTTCCCGCTTAGAGCCTAAGCAGACTCCCGGGCCCGCACCACCGCCTGCTGCGCGGCGCGCGGCAACTTCACTTCGACGAATTGGTCGGCTGAGAACAGGTAATCCTCCCCGGAGTTATCGATAACCCGAATCAGTCCATGATCCCGCGCGCTTTTCTCGGTGGGCAGCGCCTGATACACCTTGCCCACGTCCAAATCCACTTCCGTGTACTCGCGCGCGTCAATGCACACGACGAACCGCGTGCGGCGTCCGTTCACAGTCGCCGCAGCCGCCTTTTTACCTTGAGCAGCTTTCTTCCGATCCCGTGTGCTTCGTACCAATGCAGCTCTGCTAGCCATATGCTCCCGTCAGCATACATCACTTCGGCGACGCCCTTCACCTTCCTCCAGTTGTCGCGCCCAAACTTTTTCCAGAGGTTCTTGCGGGTTTTAACTGCCACGCCGCTGGCGATGATCTCAGTCTCGCGGATTGGGCCCACAATCTTGAAGTTCATTGGGATCCTGCATTCTACTCACCGGCCTGGTTCCGGTCTGTGATCCCCGACCTGTCTTGCCAAAACCCTCTCTTTCTGCGTTAATCTGCGGCTCACCCCGGAGGTGCGGATGCGGAATAGCCGGAACCTTGCCGCAGCGTTTCTCGTGCTGGCGCTCACCCCTGCCTTTGCCCAGAAGCAGCCGGAGTTCACGAAGACATTTTCGAAGCAGGAATTCGCCGACCGGCGCGCCAAGCTGCGCTCGGCCATCGGCAAAGACGCGGTGGCGATCATCCGCGGCCGCGAGGACCTGCCCAACTACGTCTCCTTTCGCGAGAACAACGAACTTTTCTATTTCACCGGCACGGAGGCGCCAGGCTCGATCCTGGTTGTGGTCAACGGGTTGGCCTGCGCCGACGCGTGCGAAATGCTGTTCATGCCAGCGCGCGATCCGCGCCGCCAGAAGTTCGAAGGCGCGCTGCTCGGTCCCGACGACGCGTCCAGCCAAATCGCCGCCATCAAAATCCAACCCCTGGAAAATTTCGCCACTGCGCTGGCCGGATATGAGCGGCAGCATGCCACTTTGTATATCCCGACCGCGCCGGAAGAGGTGGAGGCGACCAGCCGCGATTTGGCGGTCCGCTACAACCTCGATCGCATGAATGACCCCTGGGACGGTGAGGCTCCCCGCGAAGCGCGATTCATCGACCAGATTCATCGGCGCTTTCCGACGCTTGCGATCCACGATCTCACGCCCATCGTGGACCAGATGCGCCTGATCAAGAGCCCGCAGGAGATCGCCATCATTCGCCGCTCCAGCGAACTGGCATCGCTCACGCTGGCAGAGGCCATGCGCTCCACCGTGGCTGGGCAGCAGGAATACGAACTGGCGGCGCTGGTTCGCTTCCTGCATCTTCGCAATGGCGGACAGGGCGAGGCTTACTATCCGCTCGTCGCTGCCGGCACCAACGCCTACGCGCCGCACTACCATGCAGGAACGTCGCAGTTGAAAGCAGGCGAGATGCTGCTGCTCGATGCCGCCCCGGATTTTCATTACTACATGTCCGACGTCACTCGGATGTGGCCGGTGAGCGGGAAATTCACGCCCGAGCAGCGCCAGTTGTATTCGTTTTATCTCGGCTGTTATCGCGCCATCATCAGTCACATCCGTCCCGAGGTCTCGCCGCGCGCGATCGCGCAGGAGGCGGCACGCGACATGCGCGCCTTGTTGCAACACACGACATTTGCGAATCCGAAACATGCGGCTGCGGCAACCAATTTTGTCGAAAGTTACAATCAGCGGTCCGAACGTCCCGGCTTCATGCTCGGGCATTGGGTCGGAATGTCAACCCATGACGTCGGTGGCCCGGTGGACATCCTGAAACCCGGAATGGTCTTCACCATTGAACCGTCACTGACCGTAGCCGATGACGAAACGTACATTCGGCTCGAAGATATGCTGCTGGTTACTGAAAAAGGCGTGGAGGTGTTGTCACCGCAAGCTCCCGAGGATCCGGACAAGATTGAAGCGTTGATGGCCGAGAAGGGCCTTCTCAAGCAGTACCCGCGGCTCCTGGCTGATGACGTAGTCAACGCGAAATAGAACCGGGAACATCAACGGAGGTGTCATGCGCAAACAATTCAAGGTTAAGCTTTTCGGCGCCGGCAAGGGCGAAGTTGCCGGCATGAACATTCCCTTCGACGTGAAAAAGGTCTGGGGCAAGTCTCGCGTTCCGGTCACCGGCACGATCAATGGGTTCAAGTTCCGGACGACGGTGTGCCCCATGGGCGGCGAGTACTTTGTCTGCGTGAACCGATTCATGCGTGCCGGAGGCAAGTGCGGCGTCGGCGACACCGTCACGGTGACCATGGAACCCGACACCGCGCCACGTACGATCGAAGCTCCACCCGACCTGAAAAAGGCGCTCAAGGCGAACAAGGCCGCGCACGCATCCTGGGACCGCTATTCCTACAGCCATCGCAAGGAATTTGCGCAGTGGATCACGGAAGCGAAAAAGCCCGAGACCCGCGTGCGACGTCTTGAAAAATCGATTGCCATGCTTGCCGCCGGCAGTAACCTCAGCGAGCGCTAGCCTCCCACGGCCCGGGCGCGTACAATTCGGTCCTTCCGGCTGACGGCTGAATCTTGAGACTGGATCTCTTTATGGTTCGACTGCTGCTCCACTGGATCCTCAGCGCATTGTCGTTGATCATCGTCGCCCACATCGTTCCCGGCTTCTACTTAAGCGGGTTCGGGGCCGCGTTAGTGGCCGCCGTCATCATCGGCCTGATCAATGCCACCCTGGGCGCATTTCTCAAGCTCATCACCCTCCCGCTGACCATCATCACGCTGGGACTGTTCTGGCTGGTTATCAACGCCCTGATGCTCTGGATCGCATCGGCCCTGGTGCCGGGATTCCACATCGCCGGCTTCGGCGCGGCCTTTATCGGCGCGGTCGTGCTCATGCTGGTGAACTTTCTTTTCCGCGCGCTGCTGCCGCAACGCGAGCGTAATTAGCCGCTGTTCCGGCTAATTGAGTTGCACCTTTCGGTGCGGCAGCTGATTACCATCCGACCTTCACGCCATTCTTCGCGTTCTGCTCATCCAGCCACTTCTGCAGCGGTGCGAAATAATCCAGGATTGCAGTGGCGTCCATCTGGCGCTCGCCGGTCAGCTCCTCCAGAGCATCGGGCCAGGGGCGGCTTTGTCCCATCTCCAGCATCTTCTTCAGGCGCGCGCCGGCCGCCTTGTTGTTGTAGATGGAGCAGCGATGTAGCGGCCCGCTGTAGCCGATCGATTTGCACAGGCCGCGATGGAACTGGAACTGGAGCACGTCGGCCAGAAAGTAGCGCGTGTACGGCACGTTGCCGGGCACGTGATATTTCGCGCCGGGATCGAAATCCTGCTCGGTGCGAGTCACGGGCGGCGTTATGCCCTGGTACTTCAGCCGCAGCTTCCACCACGCCTGGTTGTAATCGGCGGACTGGACCTGGCCCGAAAACACCTCCCAGCGCCACTCGTCGATCAGCAAACCGAACGGCAGGAACGCGACCTTCTCCAGCGCCTTGTACATCAGCAGTCCGAGGTCCTCGCTGGGCGGCGGCACCTGCTGCAGCAACCCGATCTGCTTCAGGTACTCGGGCGTGATGGAAAGTGCGATAGTGTCGCCCACCGCCTCGTGGAAGCCGTCGTTGGCGCTGCTTTGGAACAGCGTCGGCTGGTTCTGGTACGCCATCTGGTAGTAGTTGTGTCCCAGTTCGTGATGAATGGTGCGAAGGTCCTCGTCGCGGATCTGGATGCACATTTTCAGCCGCACGTCATTCTTGTTGTCGATGTCCCATGCGCTGGCGTGGCAGACGACTTCTCGATCGCGCGGCAGCACGAACATGGAACGTTCCCAGAAGGTCTTGGGCAGCGGATCGAATCCCAGCGAGACGAAGAAATTCTCGCCGGTCTTTACCATGCGTTTGTAATCGTACTTCTGCTGCCGCAGGATGGGGGTCAGGTCAATCCCGCTGCTTTTGCCGGGAACGTTGAGCAGGTCGTAGATATTGGTCCAATCCTGCGCCCACACGTTTCCCAGCAGGTGCGCCGGAATCGGCCCGTTCGGCGGGACTAGCTGCGCGCCGTATTTTTTCACCAGCTGCGAGCGCACGTATGCGTGCAGCGAAAGATACAGCGGCCGCAACTGGTTCCACAGTCGCTCCAGTTCGGCGCGCAGCTGCTCCGGCGGCATGTCGTAGTTGGAGCGCCACAGCACGCCGGTATCCTGGTACCCGATCTCCCGCGCGCCCTTGTTGGAGAGCTCGACACCGCGCGCATATCGCTGCCGCATCTGCGGGGCGAAGGCGTGCCAGCCGGTCCACAGGTCGCGGAGCACGGCTTCGTCTTTCGTGCGCGCGAATGCTTCTTCGATCTCGCTCTGGCCGAGGCACCTGCCGGCAAACGGCCCGGTCTTCGGACAGTACTTGCCTTTTCCGTAGGTGCTCTCCAGCCAGGTACCGATCTCCGCCAGTTCCTTGCGTTCGGCGGGATTATTCGGCGCCGGCGCGGTGAGCGACAGCTTCAGCAGCAGGAACTTCCGCTGCAGTTCCGGCGAGAGCGGCGTGCCCTGAAATTGCCTCGCTTGCTTCACCAGGTCGGAGGTGGTCGCCAGGACCTGCTCATTGGCTGCGGCCGCCAGAGCTTCGGTGTCATCAGTGATATAGGTTTCCTGCACCCAGGACGCACGGCTGGCCTTAACCATCGTCTCGCTGAGCTGCGCCTCGGCGTCGCGCATGAAGCTTTCCGGGTCAGCGGCCTTCACCGGCGCTGCACCGGCCGATGAAGTTGAAGGGGAATTTTGGGCAATCACAGAAGTGGAGAAAAACAGAAAAATAGCAAAAACACTGCACCAGCGTGGGATCACGGCGCCTCCTGAAAACGGAGATTGTACTTGACGAAACACCAGAGCGCAGTACATCGGGTCAAAGACTCGCGGGACGAAGGTTGAAATCGGCACACTTCAACTCCTAGCACCACGAGTGTGTACAAACGGAGGGGGAACAGAAGGGTTTAGTGTTCGTTCAGGGCCCGGCGTACGTCGTTCTTGGTGATTCCGGCCCGCTCCCAGAAAAACCAGCAGCCATCGTAGCCGCACAGCTTTCCGAGGGCGAGATAAACGTTCGCTGGAGGCTCGTTAATGCCGCGTTCCCAACGCGATACCGCCATTGCCGAAACGTCCAGCTTGCCCGCGAACTCGGTCTGGCTCAAATGGAGCTTGTCCCTTAACTTCTCGATTCGTACCGCCCATTCAGGTCTCGCGAGTTTTGTTCCTGTAGCGCGCATACTGCTTGACACACGCTTAACGCTAAAGTTATAAATTGCTCCACTGAACATCAAAATCCAGCAGAGAGTCACCGTTGGTGACACGGCATAATAACAAAGATTCGGGGCTGAAGCGATACCGCCTGTATCGTGGGCTGTACGCTCGCGTGGCCCGCCAGCTTGGTGTCGACCGCTCCTACGTCAGCCGAGTTGCTCGCGGCGAGCGCCGCTCCCCGCGAGTCGAAGCGGCTCTTAAGACCGAGCTGCGCCGCATCGAGCAGGGCTGATCCCAGTCACGTTTGTTGCCTCGCATATGATGCGCCTCCGGCAGACGTCGAGACGCGATTTTTCGCGGTGCTACCCTGTTCCTTAGCCGCAGCCGCCGTCCAGATTGGGACCAGCTCAGATCAGAACTGCGGGATTTCAGGGCAGCGGCTGGAGCATGGCGTTCACCAGGAACGGATCGTCGAACTCGGTCCGTTCTCCCGCTTTCTTTCCTGCCACCGGCAGCAGCCGCGCCGAGAGCGGCTTGTGCCATTTCCGCGCTAGAAATGCTACATCGGCCAGCATGCGCCGAAGCTGCTCCGCGGTGATTTCGCCAGGCAGCGGAATCGTGTCGAGCCCGGTGCCGCACACGGCCGAGTAGGCCAGCAGAGCATCTACCGAGATCGCCCCTTCGCTCCAACGCCGCGCCAGCACACTGTCCTCCAGGGGCGGCAGCATCAACCCTGAATAGCCGGCCTGCTGGACCGGGATTGCCTTTAACACCGCCGTGATTGCCGCGACCGCGCTCATCGTGCCGCTGGAGCCCACACGGGCGTGGGTCAGATTCTCCAGCGCCGCCCCGATCGATACATCCTTCAGCGGCGCGGGCGAGAGGTCCAGGCCAGCGTAGCTCCAGCCGGCATGGGCAGCGAGTTCTTTCGCTCCCGCCTCGATGTCCAAGGCAAAAGGGGCGAGACGGCTGGTGAGCTGCTGCGAGGCAGTATCGAACCCGCTCGCCGACGCGAATGCCTCGGCCACCACGTTCGCCGATTCCAGCCCAACCGCGAACTGGTGGCCCGCGCCGGTGTGGTACGAGCCGGGATAAAAAGGCGCCAGCGGCGGCAGCATCGCGGTGGCGGCAAAATTGAAGTTCGCCTGGCTATGCGCGCTGTGTTCCTCGAGATACTTGATGACGTCGGCGGCCGCGGCAATCGATTTCCAGTGAATCCCGTCCTCGCCGGCGATGATGATGCTGCCCTCCAGGATCTTGCCGGCCGCGATCGCCTCCGCCAGCAGTCGTGCATTGGCGGGATCGTCAGCGTCGGAAAGCATGGCGGGACCGATCGAAGTGTCGAAGTTCTCCTTCTGCGCCAGCTCATCGTAGCCGCGGAGGAAAGCCATGGCCTCGTCGTGCTTGAGCCCGCGCACCAGTTCCGGAAATGGCTGCGTGGTGATGCGCACACCTTCCACCTGGTATCCACGCTGCTCGAAGCTTGCCTTGGCGCGGCGCAGGAATGCGAGCGTGTCACGAATCTGGTTCTTGTACTGGGCGCGATCGAGACGCACGAAGGCGGTGATGGCCCGCACCTTCGGCTTGGCCTGCGCAAATGCGGGAAGTGAAGCCAGAACGATGAAGGTGAACAACAAGACTCTGCGCATAGGGCAGAAGTCTATCAGTCGATTGGTCGATCAGTCTTTCGCAACCGCGCTACCACTTCTTCCATGTCGTGGTCCTGAAACAGGCGAATGCCGGCGATGCCCGCGGCGCCTGCCGCAAGACAAGCGCTCGCGTTCTCGACCGTCACCCCGCCAAGGGCGAGCACCGGAATCTTGATTGCCGGCGAAGGCTCGGGTGTCTTGGCCGGTGGTGTACCGAGGCATGCGGCGCGCAGCCCTTCCAATCCGACACCGGGCTCTCCGCTTTTCTCGAACACCGGCGCAAACACGACGAGGTCGGCGCCGTCTGCTTCCGCGCGCCGCACCTCCTCTGCCGTATGGCAAGAACAGGCGACTAGGAAGCGATCCGGGCTCAGGGGCCTTGCGCCGCCCGCCGCCATGGAAACCGCGCGCGCATCGGCGGCGGAAATATCGTCGGAGCGCAGATGGACGCCGTCGGCGCCGGCGGCGAGGGCAACATCGAGGCGCGAATTGATAGTCAAGCGGGTTATCACGCGCGAGTTCCCGGTCCCCCTCGCTGCGTGTTGCGCGATTCTTGCCCGTGCTTCTTCGGCCAGGCACAACAACTCGCGTGCGCTGAGATCTTTTTCACGCAGCTGGATGAAGTCCACACCGCAGCGCGTCGCCTGGGAAATTTTGCCGAGCAGTGCCTCTCGCTGTTCCGCGTCGGTACCCGAAAGTTGGCGGCGATCGGTGATGTAATAGAGAAACATTGAAATTTAGAATTCCCGACGATTGTACGCAATCCCGAAGCTCCCGGCGCTGCATCCCACCACCGTGAACTTGTCGACGCAGGTTGTGTGGTTGCTCGTCCTGGCGATACCGGTAGCGTGTGTCGCCTGGACAATGACGCAGGAGGAAATCTTCCGCGAGCTGCGGGACTTCTGCGAGTGGCAGCGCGATAATGCCCCGCGCCTGTGGAAGCGCAAGTTCTATTACCTTCTGACCTGCCACTACTGCTTCAGCCACTATGTCGCCATTGCCTTTCTTGCGCTGACGCACTTCAAGCTGCTGTACCTGGACTGGAGAGGCTACATCATTGCCATGTTCTCGCTGGTCTGGGTGGCCAACCAATACATGAGCGCGTACGCTCTGCTGCGGCAGGATCTGAAGAAGCAACGCTTCGTTGCCAAGGCGGTCGAGCACAGGGTCAAGCAGGAAATCGGGCCGAAGTTGGATAATCAAAAGCCCGCTGCGTGACCAATTCCCACTTCGCCGAATTCCGTCTCAAGGGTCAATGGTACGACGGCGATTGACGTGCAAACCTTTGCACAAGCTAATGCTTGAAGCACGGCCGTTGCGTATTGACAACGCCTGCAGACAAGCAGAAACTCTCGCGCATGCTTTAGTTTCCGGCGCTCTTCCTTTCTAAGGTTTTAGCACCCCCGGCTTCATTGTTCCAGCGATACCCTGGGACGGCTTTAGTCGGCCCATAGGCATTTTCATTCCGAAAGGAGCCCACCATGAGATGGTCTCGAGAGCCTGCGAATACGGCGAAACTTCCCTTCAAAGCACGTGCTGTGACGGTCTGGCTGTTGCTGCTATTCTCTTTTGCGGCACCAGCAACATGTGCAGGCACGATGCAGAACTACATCGTGCTCTACCACGCAAAAGGGGTGCCGACCGGCGCATCCACCGCGATAAAGCAGGCAGGCGGCACGCTCCTCGCCAGTTACGGCCAAATTGGAGTTGTCATCGCCCGTTCCGACAACGACGCCTTCGCCGCCAACCTCTTGAATGACACCCGGATTGAGAGCGTTGTGGCGACGACCGGCTTGGCCAGCCGAATTAATGACGACAACGTGAATGACGGGACCAACGTTCCCGCCATCAACACACCCGCCCCCGGGTCGGATAACCTCTCGGGTCTGCAATGGGACATGGACCAGATTCAGGCCCCGGCAGCCCGGGCCATCACTGGAGGCAGCAGTTCGGTGGTGGTCGGCGACATTGACACCGGATTGGATTACACCCATCCCGACCTCGCGCCCAACGTGGATTTCAGCAACAGCGTTTCCTGTATCGGCGGGGTTCCGAACACCAGTCCAGCAGCTTGGTTCGACGAAAACGGCCATGGGACGCACACGGCAGGCACGATTGCGGCCGCAAAGAACGGCATCGGTATCGTTGGTGTCGCGCCCAACGTGAAGATTGCCGGCATCAAGGCGGGCGACGCCAACGGGTTTTTCTTTCCCGAAGCCGTGGTCTGCGCCTTCATGTGGGCAGGTACCCACAAACTGCAGGTCACGAATAACAGCTACTTTGCTGACCCATACCTGTTCAACTGCGCCAACGATCCCGCCCAGCACGCCATCTGGAAGGCGGAACAGCGCGCCATAATGTACGCCATTCAGCGGGGCGTTACCGTTGTCGCTGCGATGAATAACTCGGCCGACGACCTCGCGCATCCGACGATGGACGCCACCAGCCCCGACAACACCACACCCGTTTTGCGAGAGATCACCAACGCCTGTCGCGTTGTGCCGGTTGAAGTATCCGGCGTGATTGGCGTCACGGCAAATGGGAACCTGGGACTCAAGTCGTTTTACTCGAACTATGGCGTAGGAACCGCACAGGTGATCGCTCCCGGAGGCGACTCGATTCTGCAGCTCACAGCTGCAGCCCCGAATGGGCGCGTTCTTTCGACCTGGCCCGCAAGCCTCGCCGGAACCTGTTTGCGAAAAGTGTTTGATGGTCCTGCATTGTATTGCTACCTGCAGGGCACTTCGATGGCATCACCACACGTGGCCGGAGTGGCAGCCCTGATCATGAGCACCGGTATCACGTCGCCGGGAGCCGTGGCAGCACAAATCAACAACACGGCCGATGCAACCCCGTGTCCATCTGACCTTTCGATCTACAGCTTTTTCCCGGCCGTGGATAACGGGGCGCCCCAGGTATGCCAGGGCGGGACGGGTTACAACGGCTTCAATGGCCACGGACAGGTGAACGCGCTTTCGGCGGTTACTCAATGAGAAAACGTTGAGTTGTAGCAACCGGGTCGTGCTGCTCAACAAACAATGCCCGCCGATGCAACGGCGGGCTTTGTAATTACGCTGCCCTACCTGTCGTAGCGGTTCGCCTTCACGTAAGCTTGCGCTTTCTGTTCGCTAATGCGGCAAGCTTCGGTGCGGCATATGGCGAGCCTTGCTGCGGCGCAACGGAGGTTTTGTTACCGGCTCTTAGATTTGTGCAGGCCGAGCGCGTGGCGGGTGAGCGCGTGCAGAAACGGGCCGCCCCAGAAGCCGACTGACAGCAGGCTGCCGAAAAAGAACGCGGCGCGGATGCTGGCGCGGCCCTGCGGCGACCAGTAGACATCGGCAAGATTGAGCCAGAGCGCGAATTCGTCGAGGGTAAGCGCGGCTCCAACTCCGTATAGCAGCACAGTAATGCGACCCGTCCAGACCGAGCTGTCGAGAGCTCCAGTACCGATCTCCGCCAGCCAGAGATAACCGACAATCAGCAACAGCAGAATGCCCCAGACAAGGTGATGGATGTGGCGTCCGCCCGCGCTGATGTCGTGAAATGGGCCGATGCCGGCGCGGATGGAGTAGGTGATGGCTCGAACTGCGCCAAAGGTCAGAAAGAAGGCAAGCGATCCGAGAAAGTGGCGCTCGCGACGCGATTCGCCCAGGTGCGCCTGGTAGATCTGGTGGAATCGACCCCGAGCCAGCGCAATGCCGCCGGTAATCAGCAGCCAAACAAGGAAGACGCCGAAGATGATGAGCGCGGCTTTGGCGAGCAGGCTCATGGGAGTTTCTGGTTTCCAGTTTCTGGTTTCCAGTTCCTGGCAGTTATGTCGTGACAAGCAATCAGAAACCCGAAACCATGCCTACGGCCTGGTCTTGGCGATTTCCGGAGCTTTGTGTGGCTGCGGCGGATTGAGGTGGTACTTGGTCAAGCCTTCCTTCAAGTAGGTAAAGGCTTCCTCCACCGAGTCCACCATCCGGAAGAAGTTGACGTCGCTGGCGGAGACGGTTCCGGCATCGACCATGGCCTGCATGTTGAAGACACTTTTCCAGTACGCGCTGCCGTACATCACTACCAGGATCTTTTTCGCCAGCTTTTCCGTCTGCGCAAGGGTAAGGATCTCGAATAGTTCGTCGCAGGTGCCAAAACCGCCGGGAAAAACGATCAGCGCCTTCGCCAGGTAAGCGAACCACAACTTGCGCATGAAGAAGTAATGGAACTCGAAGTTCAGTTCCGGGCTGATGTAGCGGTTCGGCATCTGCTCGTAGGGCAGATTGATGTTGAGACCGATGGTCTTTCCCCCGGCCTCGCGCGCTCCCTGGTTGGCCGCCTCCATGATGCCCGGCCCGCCCCCGGTGGTGACCACGAAACGGCGCCGTTTGGAGGGGATCGTCGAGGCCCACTGCGTCAACTTGTAAGCCAGCGCCCGCGCCTCCTCGTAGTATCGCGCCATCTCGACCGCAGCCCTTGCCTGCAGGATTTTCTGCTGCTCGGAGGGCGGTGCGAGTTCGCGCGAGCCGGGTTTTTCCAGGACTTCCAGGCTGCGCTGTGCATCATGGCGGCTGTGAAACCGCGCCGAGCCAAAGAAAACGACGGTGTCCTGAATCCGCTCGCGGCGAAAGCGCGCCAGCGGCTCCGAGTATTCCGAGAGAATGCGCAAGATGCGGCCATCCGGCGAATCGAGGAACCTCTTGTTTTCGTAGGCGAGAGGCGCGCGAGTGAGGGTCTCGTCATCCATAAGGAGTAGAAAGAATACAGGAATTGGAAATTGGAAATGGGAGAATTTGAGATTTGCCGCCGACTAGCCGACCCAGCCCGGGAAAACAGAACCCTCACAATTTCAAATTTCTAATTTCAAATTTTTCTTCCCCGGGTCGCGGTAGTGCACGGCTTCCCAGATGCCAATCCAGACATCCACCAAGCCAAGCCCGGTAACGACGCCGCGCACGAAATTGTTCTGCACCACCACGCGCCAGGAAGCATGCGCCCCCAGCAGAGAGTTGTCGGTCCAGACCTTCGTCCACGGCAGGACAGCCAACAGCATTCCCAACTCGATGCAGAAGATGACGTAGATGACCAGCGACACGCGGTGCAGCCACACCGTGGTGCGCGAGACTTTCGGGGGAACGGAGACCGGATGCAGCTTGCCGTCCATTGCAGGCAAGCTCTCAGCCCGGAGCATTTCTTCCGGCATCACCTGGCGTGCTTGCTCCTTCGGATCGCTGGCTGGACCCATGTATGGATTCTACGACCTTAGAGCTTTGATGCGCTCGGCGACATCCCGGTAGTCAATATTGCTGCCGTAAACCTCCATGAAGTGCTTCAGGGCAGCGGGGCGATCGCCGGAGGCCTCGTAGGCGGCGGCCAGATCGTAATGAAGCGACATGCGCTGATGCTCGTCGGTGGCGATTTTGAGCGCTCGTTCGTACCACTTGAAGCTGGCGCCGGGAACGCCCTTGTCGACCAGGCACTGCGCCAGCCAGGTGTAGGCCTGCATGGTCTGGCTGAAGGGAGCGCCGCCGTCGATGGCGAGGCACACCTTTTGCAGTTCGCCGATGGCTTCGTCCATCAGGCCCATCTCGCGGAAGGCGACGCCCAGGTTGTAATGGGTTTCCGGGTCCTCTACTTCCGTCGAGCCGGCTTCGGCGTCTTCCTTGAATTCGGCGAACATGTCGGTAAGAACTGTGTTCGCCTCTTCCTTGACTTCCTCTGGAATTGCAACCGCCACGACTTGTGCAACCGGTGCGGACACGACCGGGGCTGGCGCCGGCGCCGCGACTACTTTCGCCGGTACAGAAGAGGCGGCGGCTGCGGGCACAAAATCTGAACCGAGGGACCGCTCAAGATCGGAGACAAAGTCGCCGAGCACGTCGGCCTTCGCGGCGGGGGCAGGAGCCGGCGCGGGTGCAGCCATGGAAGCGACTGCGGGCGCCGTTTCCATGCTGATGCCAAAATCAGCCGGACCCTCGACCTCGATCACCGGCGCGAGCGCGGCGGAAACCTTCGCCTCCAGTTCGAGGACTTCGCGATTGCCGGGCGCGATCCTCTGGCAGCGTTCGCAGGCGACGCGCGCTTCGTTCCACATCCCCTGCGAGATATAGAAGCGGATCTCTTCTAACAAGTCGGCCACCGAAGGCGCCGACTGCTCCCGGACAACTTCGGCGGCGGGCTCGGTCGCCTGCGCCTCCCACTCATCCGAGATATCGATTTCCTGCTCCGCGGCGGCCGCAGGCGCCACTACTGCGGGCTCGACTTGAAACGCAGGCGCCACTACTGCGGGCTCGACTTGAACCGAAACCGCGCGCGGCTGGACCGCCACCTCGGGGGCCGGGGAGGCCGAAGCGGGTGCGGCATGCGCCATCGGTGGCGCCGTGCGGGCGCGCTCCCGGTACTTTGCGGCCAAGTCGCTATACTGCTGGGCCTCTTCGCCGTAACCGGCTTCCGCGTAGATCGAATGCAATGTATCGCAACAGTTGGCCGCATCGGCAAACCGGTTGGCGGCCGCGTAGAGCGAGGCCAAACGCTGGGTGATTCGGGAATCGCGCGGCGCTTTCGGAAGCACCGCCTCTAATGGCGCCACCGCCTTGGCGGGCATGTTGTAGGACTCGAGCAGATCGGAATCGGTCAGCGCCGCCTCGATCACTTCCGCGATCTCTTCGGGATATTCCTGCGACACGGCGTGCGCCGTCATCTGCAGCTCATCCACCATGAACGCCTGCTCGCCTTCCGCGGAAGTGAGCGTTCGGACGGCCGGGTCCTCTCCCAGCTTGGCCAGCACCTGGCGATAGTGCTGCTGATGAATGGGATTCTCGGGCTCGCTCTCGGTGAGTTCGCGATAAAGATCGCGGGCGCGTGTCAGTTCGCCGGCATGGACCAGGGTGTGCGCCAATTGTTCCGTGGTTTCGATGTAGTGCGCCTTGTCACCGATCTGGCCGTACATTTCGCGGATGATTTCCAGCGAAGGCGCGTCTTCATTGACCTTCTGGAGAGCTGCGTCCAGCGCGTGCTGCAGCGACTCCGGGTGGCTGAGTTGCCCGGAGAATTCCTTGTACAGGGCAAGACTTGGCCGGATCGAGCCGCTCGACAACAGCGATTCCGCCAGCGCCTGGATGCCGCTGAGGTCGTTGTGCTCGGCGGCCAGATCACGCGCGATCTTTTCGCAGGAGGCAAAGTCTTTCACCTGCAAGTGCGCGCGCAGCAACACGCCGAGCGCTTCCTGATTGGTGTCGAGATGCTGGATCCGTTGCAGGTGCTGGATGGCGGCGGCGCCGTCGCCCGAGTCGGCTGCGATCAGTCCGCGCTTGAGCAGCGCGCGAGTATTGGCGGGGTCGATACTGAGGATGCGGCCCAGCGCCTCGTCGGCGGCGTCCATGGCGCCGCGCTGGAACAGCGACTCGGCGGCGCGGAAGTAAATTTCCTTTGCATCTTCGCGCTTTCCCATCCGGATATAGAGATCGGCCAGCTTGGTCTGCATGGCGGCGTTTTCCGGATCGAGTTCCAGCATTTTCTGAAAGACGCGGGCGGCCCCGTCCAGGTCGTTGGCCCGCATCCAATGGTCGGCGAGCGCCACGTACTGCTGCCGGGCGTCGTTATAGAGGCCCTGCTGGGTGTAGAGCTCAGCCAGTTTCTGAAGCCCGTCGAGGGAGTGGGGCGTCAGCTTGGTGAGCTTCTTGTACATGGCGATGGCCTTCACCGTGAAGCCATCCGCCGCGTAGGCGTCACCCACCCGGCGAAAGAAGTTGGTCGCCCGCTCCGGCTGTCCCAGCCGCGCGTACAGGTCGCCGATAGTGTTCAGTACGGTGAGGTCCTTGGGGTCTTCCTTGGCGACCTTTTCGTATTCGCCAATGGCGTTCTGGAGCTTGCCCTGTTGGACGTGCTTTTCCGCCGCGCTGAGGACCTTCGCCTTGTTGAAGCCAAAACCGAGCGCCATAAACGATGAACTCCGTGCTGAATTCAGCCGCCCGCCGGGGGCACGCGCCGCTTGCACTCGTCGCCCGTGACCGGGCGCGTAATGGGCCCGGAGTTCGAGGCGCCGGAGAGCTGGTCGCGAACGGGTATGGCCAGGCTCCCGGATGCCGGGAGGTATTCTGGAAATGCCGCTAACACTATCACAGGGTTGGGCTGGTTGCGAGTCCCGGACTTGAGTCGCTACATGCCATTTCCGCGACTCGGAAGGGCGTGTCCTTTTGGCTCCGGTACTCGTCGGGGAAGGCGGCGGCAGACGCCTGTCAAGACACGGTGAAGTACAATCGCCGCTTTATGGCCAAGCTTCTTGGTCGAGTTTTCATCACGGTCGCGCTCCTGGGTAGTGCCGCGTCCCAGACGCCGGCACAGCCCCGCCCCCGGCTCCGCGCTCTCGGAGTGAACGTCGGTGTGATTCCGCCGGGACCGCTGAATGCGATCACCGACGTTGCCGGCGTCAGGGTCGGCCATGCCACCATCTTGCGCGGTGCGGACGTGCGCACAGGAGTGACCGCCATTCTGCCCCACGCCGGAAACCTGTTTCGCGAGAAGGTGCCGGGCGCAGTGTTTGTCGGCAACGCCTTTGGCAAGCTTGCCGGTTCCACCCAAGTGAACGAGCTGGGCGAGATCGAGACGCCCATCGTGCTGACCTCCACGCTCGCCGTTCCGCGCGTGGCCGATGCCGTCATTGACTACATGCTTTCGCTGCCCGGAAATGAAGACGTGCAATCCATCAATCCCCTCGTCGGGGAGACTAACGACGGTTTCTTGAACGACATTCGCTCGCGGCCGGTCACGCCTGACGACCTGCTGGCCGCTATCAGGAGCGCGAAAGGCGGCCCGGTCGAGGAGGGGAGCGTCGGCGCGGGCACGGGTACGGTTGCGTTCGGCTGGAAGGGCGGGATCGGAACCGCGTCGCGAAAATTGCCGGCGTCCCTCGGCGGATACACCGTCGGCGTGCTGGTGCAGTCGAACTTCGGCGGCGTGCTGTCCATTGCCGGTGCGCCTGTCGGCCGGGAACTGGGCAGGTACGAGTTTCGGGAGCAACTGGGGACCTTGCCCCACGATTTGATAAAACATCCGCCGTATTCCACTTCGACCGCCGGTAACGCGGATGGCTCCTGCATGATCGTCATAGCCACCGACGCTCCCGTCGACGCGCGCAACCTGAAGCGCCTGGCGGCGCGGGCTATCATGGGCATGGCCCGTACCGGGGCTGGCGGATCCAACGGCAGCGGCGATTATGCGATTGCTTTCTCCACCGCGCCGGAGTTGCGAGTGCGGCGCGGCGATGCGGAGAAACCGCGGCAAGTGGTAGCGCTAGGCAACGAAGCGATGTCCCCACTCTTCCTGGCAGCGATCGAGGCCACCGAGGAGGCGATTTACAACTCATTGCTCAAGGCAACGACCGTCACCGGACGCGGTCATACCGTCGAAGCGATTCCGGTGGAGCGGGTGGAGGAGGTCCTCAAGGCGCACGGAATTAGCAAATGATTGACGAGTTGCGGGACGGTTCCGGGATCAGTGCAGCATCGCTCCCCGCGCCGCAATCACAATTCCGACCGCTGTGCTCAGAAACGACAAACGCCAGAACAGCGGCGACGCTGTCAGCAGGGAGATGGAGCAGAGCACAATGCCGATTTCGAAAAAGATCTCCCCCAAGTTGTAGTGCGTCGCCTTATTCTCCGTCGCCTGCGTTTCCGCTTCCAGTTTTTCCGCGTCGGTGCGGATTTTTTCCGCGTCTGCGCGCTGCTTTTCACCGCGTGTCTTGAAGTCTTCTGCCAGCTTTGCCCCTTGCGCGCCGCCCAAAGCCGCGACCATCTCGGAGTTCGCTTCGTACATGTGGGCGCGGATGTTCTTCGCCTGGTAAAACGCCCACTGGTCGGTGGCTCGGGTCTGCAGCAGGACCGACTCGGTATGCGTGCGATGCCCCAGCATGGTTGAAATTGCCAAAAACACGGCAATCACTGCCATCGTCATTCCGATGCGTTTGTCATTGCGGGTGCGCGCTTCGGCGGAGACTTCCTGCAACTCTTTGACTTCGGAAATTTCCATGGCTGCCATCCCTGAATGTTCGTCCAGCATGATACCAGCGCCGGAACGGTGGGGAGATGAAGCTCGTTCAGAATTCGAAATCCAGCGAAAACTGCACCTGGCGCGGGTTCAAGGCATCGATGGGTCGGGCAAACGAGTTTGCCGGCAGCGTTCCCGCCCCGAAATAGGGATTGATTCCGCTGATGTTGACGCGGTTGACCAGGTTGAAGAACTCGGCGACCAGGTCCAGATGCCCGTGCTCGGTGAGTTTGAACAGTTTCAAGATGCGGAGATCGAGTTCGGCGTTGGTGGGCAGGCGAAGTGAATTTCGGGCCATGCCCAGCGGACGCGAGGAAACTGGCAGAGCGAAGTTTCGGTTAATGTCGGTGCCAACCAACGGATTTACCGGGTGGCCGCTGCCGATCGACAGGATGGGCGCGATCTCGACATTGCCGAAAACCGCCGCCAGTTTGCCAGGTCGACCGGCTGCACCTTCGTCTTCATCGCCGAATGGCAGATCGAAGAGGCCGCTGAAGGCAAACCGGTGGCGCTGGTCGAATCCGGAGAAGGCGCGCTCCGCCCGAATGTCGTAGGTGTTTTGCGGCTGCTCGTTGAAGTCGGAAGCGTCATCGATGGTCTTGGACAGTGTGTAGGCGGCCGAGAATTCAATTTCGTTGGCCAACCGGCGGTTCAGCGCGAGCGACAAGCCCTGGTAGGTGGAGGAGGCACGATTCTGCCATTCGTAGATGGCGCCAAAGAATGGATTCATTCTTTCCGGCGGGAATACTTCGCGTCCAATCGCTTGCGGGGGAGGCACGCTGAAACCCAGCATCGCTGCGTTGGAAGCAGTGAGCACCAGCGGCGGCGGCAGATTGATGGTCACGGTCCGCGACAGCTTCACCCCGCGCGCAACAAGAAAGTTGGCCCCCGCGGTCCAGTTACTCGAGATCAGGTGCTCGACTCCCAGGTTTGCCTGCTGGCTGTAGGAATCGGCAAGGCGCGGATCCGCCGTGTAGATCGAGGGCGGGATTGGCATTGCTGCCGGCGGATTCAGAGCGGCTGCGGAGAAAAAGCGTTGTGCGTCGCTCCCCTCCGCCACCAGTTCGAACGAGCCGATGCCATTGCGGTCAAGGGCGCGGTTGACCGCTGCCAGCAGGTAGCGATCGAAAAAGACCCCGTAGCCGGAGCGCATGACCCAAGTGGGCGCAGGCGAGTATGCCAAGCCGATGCGCGGGCTGAAATTGTTGGTGTCCTGGTTGAAGCCTGCGGGCAAATGTTCGAAGTCATAACGGATGCCAGCGTCCACCGCCAGGCCGCGAGTTGCCGTCCAATGGTCCTGCAGGAATGCGCCGGTCGCGGTGACCGGAAAGTCGCTGCGGGGACTGCCAAAGCCCTGGCGGTACTCATCAGGCTGTCCTGCGAAGAATGACTGCAAGTCGGGAAAAATGTACAGGCCACCGAAGCCATCCGGGACGGAGGCGCGCAGGCGTATGCGATTCACCGTCGCCCCGATTTTCAGCAGGTGGCGGCCTTTCGTAAAGGTGATGCTGTCGCTGACCTGGTAGTGGTTCTCGTGCCGCGCGCTGTTGCCCTCATAGGGACGCCCAAAATTCACCACCCCTGGAATCTCGATGTTCGGCCCGGTAGCGTCCGCGGTGCCGGAGACCACCCGGCGGGTGGCCAACTGAAAGCGCAAATCGTTCACTGCGCTGCTGCTGAAAACCGACGCCAGCGAGCCAACCAGCACGTGATCTTTGGTGAAAGCGGAGCCGCGCGCGCTCACGTCGGTCAGGCCGCCGGTGTTGAAACCGTCGTTCGCCACGCGGTTATTGGTGAACGAGTAGCGCAGCATCAGGGAATGATGCGGGCTCAATTGGTGATCCAGTCTGGCGGAGAGTTCGGTTTCGGCGCGCGCGGTTGGGGACCATGACGCGGCGAGCCTTCGCGTCGCCAGCGCGGGATAGGCCCCGGTGGCGAGGAGCGCATTGATCGCCGCAATCGCCTGCGAGCTGACGTCGCTGGCCGTCTGGCCGCGCGCGTGTTCCTGTTCAAAGGCGGTGTAGAAGAATGTCCGGTCGCGGCGCAGCGGACCGCCGAGCGCGCCGCCGATGCGATAGCGCGACAAGTCGGGCTTGCCGGGCCCCTCCTCGAACGCTGGCCGCGCGTTCAACGAACCGTTCTGGACAAAAATGAAAGCGTCGCCATGATAAATGTTGGCGCCGCTTCGCGTGACCACGTTGATCGACCCGCCTGACGCCCCGCCCGATTCCGCCGACAGGCCATTGTTCACCACCTGGAACTCGCGGATGGTCTCCAGCGATAGCTCCGTGCGGCCGGCGCCGGTGTACTCGTCATTGTTGTCCACGCCATCGATGGACAAATTGTTGCTTCGCGGGCGAAGACCGCCAAAACTGAAACCGCTGTCTGGCAATTGAGAGTGTGTGTTGGGCGGGTGCTGGCGCTCGGTCGGGGTGACCCCCGGCGCCAGCAAGACGAAGTTCAGGTAGCTGCGGCTGACCACCGGCAGCTCTTCAATCCGTTCAGTGTCCACGGTCGTGGTGGTGGTGGGCTGCGAAGTGTCCAATGGAGGCGGCTGTCCGGTGACCGTCACCGTGCGGGATTCGGCGGCGGGCGCCAACCGCACCTGCAGGTGCACCGTCTGCCCGATCGAAATGCTGAGACCACGGTGAAAGTAGGGAGCAAAGCCGGGTGCTTCGGCGCGCAACTCGAACTCCCCCAGCGGCAGATCGAATGCATGAAACGTGCCGTGCTCGTCGCTGCGAAATTCGCGCTGGTAGCCGGTGGCCAGATTGCGCAGCAAGATCTGGGCGCCGGCAATGGCCGCGCCGGTGCTGTCGCGGATGAAACCGGCTACGCTTCCGCCTGTCCGCGACGTCTGGCCGTATCCCGCCGCATCCGGCAGGAGACACACCAGGAACAGAATGGCCAACCGCCGGCGCATGAGCAGATGATTGTAACCAATCGGCGAGAACGCTTCGCTCTTGCGCTATTCCGGCGCTACAATCCTGTTCACTTTTTCCGAGGTGAATTCTTGAGCCGCTGCTGGCACTCTCTTCTGTTGTTATTGATCGCGACCCTCGCCGCCGGACAGCAGTCCACCGCCAGGCCTCAACATCCGCCGCGCAGCCCGGCCCGAGAAACGGCGCCGCCGACTTCCGACAATGAGCAGCGCACCGAGCGCTACCTCGACTCCATCCGCAAGCAGCCCTTATTGCTGTTGGATTTTGTGCAGCAGTTGCCGAAAGGCGCCGACCTGCACAACCACCTCACCGGGGCCATCTATGGGGAGTCCTTCATCAACTTCGCCGTGCACGATAATCTCTGCGTCGAGCGGAAGACCCTGCGCGCGGTTTCCCCGGAGAAGTCCCCCGATGCTCAGAAGCCGGGCTGCGATGAAGCCAAGGGACAGGTGCCGGCGGCGCGCGCGTTCGCCGATCCCGTTCTCTACCGTGACATCGTGGATGCCTGGTCGATGCGTCAATTCACGCCCGGTGAAAACGATCGCTCCGGTCACGATCATTTCTTCGATACCTTCGGCAAATTCTCCCTCGCCAAGCACGATCACATGGGAGAGATGCTGGCCGAGGCGGTCGCGCGTGCCGGCCGCGAGCACGTGTCCTACATCGAATTCATCCTCAGCCCCGACGACGGTGCGGTGGCGCGCTTCGGTTCCGGCATGGGCTGGAACGGTGACATGGCCGCACAACGGCAGAAGCTGATCGACAAAGACATTGCCCGCGTGGTCGCTGCCGCCCGCTTGAGCGTGGACCAGGCCGAAGACAAGATGCGTTCCATGCTCGGCTGCAGTTCGTTGAACGCCGATCCCGGATGCGGCGTGACGGTCCGATACTTGTACGAGGTGCATCGCGGCCTGGGACGCGACCAGGTCTTCGCCGAGATGGTGGCCGGATTCGAAATGGGCACCGCGGACCCGCGCGTGGTCGGGATCAACCTGGTCATGCCGGAAGACGGCTTCGTCGAGATGCGCGACTTTACACTCCACATGCAGATGATGGATTTCCTGCACAAGCTCTATCCAAAGGTGCGCATCACGCTGCACGCCGGCGAACTGGCCGCCGGCCTGGTGCCGCCCGACGGCCTGCGCTTTCATATTCGCGAGTCCATCCTTCTTGGGCACGCCGAACGCATCGGCCACGGCGTGGATGTAATGTATGAGCGCGATCCCCTTGAACTGCTGCGCACCATGGCGCAGAAAAACGTGGCGGTGGAAATCTGCCTTACCAGCAATGACATGATCCTGGGCGTGCGCGGCGCCGACCACCCCTTGCCGATCTACTTGAAATACGGCGTACCAGTTTCGCTCGCCACCGATGATGAGGGCGTCGCCCGCTCCGACCTCAATCACGAGTACCTGCGTGCCATCCAGACCTACGGGTTCAGCTATGCCACGCTTAAGCAGATGTCGCGCAACAGCCTGGAGCACGCCTTCGTTCCCGGCGCCAGCTTGTGGTCCGACGCGAAGACATTTCATCGCGCGGCATGCCAGGCGGACCGCCCCGGCGCCTCCGACGATTCGCTCACTCCTGCCTGCCGTCAATTTCTCCAGGGCAGTCAGCGGGCGCGCCTGCAGTGGAACCTGGAAGGACAGTTTGCCGCCTTCGAGGCGAAGATGGCCAGGTACTAAGCGCCGCGTAACACTCCGCGCTGCACACGGAGACCAATACGGGTGCTGTCAGGCTCGCAACCTGCGTTAGGGACGGGTTTTCCGCTTGCGTGAGCCTGTTTACTGTTCAATAATCTTTTCATTTACCGGGCTCCGGTTCGCCATGAACTGTCCGCAATGTGGAACCAGTAACCTCGCAGCCGTATCGAAGTGTATCCGCTGCGGTGCCGCGCTCGTTCCCATTGGCGAAGCGGCGACCTTTGCCGGGGTCAGCCTGCCGCCCGTGCCCGGCGTGGGAGCGCAGGGAGCGGCCAGTGCGCCTGCTCCTGCTCTAGCTCCATCTGCCGCGCCGGCGCAAGATCCCAATCATCCGACCGCCGGTTCCTGGACTGCGCTCGGCATCGGCGCCGGTTCTGACCAGGTGGACTTCGGCCCTCGATATCGCATTGACCGCATGCTCGGCCAGGGCGGCATGGGCGCGGTCTATAAAGCGTGGGACAAGGAGTTGCAACGTCCTGTCGCGCTCAAGCTGATTCGTCCCGACCTGGCTCGCGATCCCGGCGTGGAGGCGCGCTTCAAGCAGGAATTGCTGCTGGCGAGCAAGGTTTCCCACAAGAACATTCTGCGCATTCACGATTTGGGCGAGGCCGCCGGAGTGAAGTTCATCTCCATGGCCTACGTCGAAGGCCAGGACCTCCACGGCCTGCTCACGCAGCAGGGCAAGCTCAGCATCGAGCATGCCATCAAGATCGCCAGGCAACTGTGCAGCGCACTGGATGCCGCCCACAGCGAAGGTGTGGTGCACCGCGATTTCAAGCCGCAGAACATCCTGCTCGACAAGCAGGAGAACGTGTACGTCTCCGACTTCGGTCTTGCCAAGTCGCTGGAGCAGGACACCGGCATGACCAAGAGCGGCGAGTTCCTCGGAACGCCGCGCTATATGGCCCCGGAGCAGGTGCAGGGCGGAAAAATCGACCATCGCGCCGATCTCTACGCGCTTGGCCTTATCCTCTACGAGATGGTCACCGGGGATGTCCCGTTCCACGCCGACACCACCCTGCAGCTGATGTACAAGCGCGTGCACGAAGCGCCGCCCAGTCCTAAGACCCTCAATCCCGACCTGCCTGACTGGATTGTGCGCGTCATCATGAAGTGCATCGAGCGCGATCCCGCGCAGCGCTACCAGACCGCCGGGGAAATCCTGCACGACCTGGACACCGCGACCGCGCCGCCTAAGTCCGGCTCGCGCAGCGTGCAGATCGCGCTTCCAGGATTCGCGGTCAGCCGGACGTGGCTGGTGGCGGTGGCCGCGGTGCTGGTCCTAGCTGCCGGGCTGATGGCGGTTCCGTGGGTGCGCCATCGCATCTTTGGCGGCCCACAGGCCGCAGCTGTGCCGGTGGTCGAAACCAAGCACGTCGCGGTGTTGCCGCTGAAGATCATCGGCGATGAAAAGACACTGGGCTACATCGGCGACGGCGTGGTCGATGCCCTCACCGCCAAGCTTTTCCAGTTGAAGGACGTGCAGATCGCCGCGCCTAGCGCCGTGGCCAAGCTCAAGCCCGATACGTCGCCGGCCGATGCCGCTAATACCCTGGGCGCGAAGTATGTCGTCACCGGAAATTTGCAAGGCGAAGGCGACAAGATCCGCCTGGTCATGAACCTGGACGACGTCGAAGCCGGAAAGCGGCTGTGGACGCAGGAATTCTCCGGCCTCAAGCAGGACCTGCTTACGCTGGAAGACAACGCCTACTCGAAATTGGTCTCGGCGCTGTCGATTAAGGCCAGCACCGAGGAGATGGCGCGCACTTCTGCCCATCCTACCGAGAATGCCGATGCCTACGAAGTTTACTTGCGGGCGAAAAACGTCTTCAGCCGCAGCGAACTCGATCGCAAGACCATCCAGGAGGCGCTGCAGCAGTTCCAGCAGGCCACGCAACGAGATCCGAACTTCGCGCTCGCCTATACCGGAATTGCCGATGCCAGCCTGCGCATGTACCGCGAGACCACGGATGGCAGCTGGGTCACCAGGGCGGAGGCGGCGGCGAAACAAGCCGATCGGCTTAATGACAACTTGCCCGAGGTTCACTCATCGCTGGGGGCGGTCTATGCCGCCACCGGCAAGCCGGCCGAGGCGATTGCCGAACTGAAACGGACGCTGGAACTGGCGCCCAATTTTGACGAGGGATATCGCAAGCTGGGCGACGCCTATCGTACCGCGGGCCGGAAGCCGGAAGCGGTGGACGCTTATAAGAAGGCGATCCAGACGAATCCGTATTACTGGCTGAATTACGACGCGCTGGGTTCGGCATTCATAAAGATGGGCGACAATGACCAGGCACTCGCGGCCTACAAGAAGGCGAGCGAGTTAGCGCCCAATAACCCCGTCCCTTACCGCAACATGGGCGTCGTTTATTTTCAGCAAAACAAGTTCGACGAGAGCGTCCCTATGTTTCAGAAAGCGCTCTCCTTCCAGCCCCACTTCGTCACTTACTCGAACCTCGGCACCGCGTACTTTTACCTGAAGCGCTACAACGACTCTGTCGAGATGTTCAGGAAAGCCATGGAAATGAATCCCAACCAGGAGATGGTGGCCGGCAACTTGGCTGATGCCTACCGTTGGTCGGGGAAACAGGCGGAGGCCAATGCTACCTACGACAAGGCCATTGCACTCGCATTGAAGCAGTTACAGGTGAACCCGCGAAACACGGAGGTTATGGGATCGTTGGCCTTGTACTACGCCAAGAAAGGTGATCGCGCGCAGGCAGCGCTCTTCATCCGCCGCGCGCGGGCAGTCGATCCCAATGACGTGAATCAGATCTACAACCAGGCGGTTGTCGAATCGCTCGCCGGCGATACTGTCCCGGCATTGCAAACCCTGCGCCAATGCTTCGAGAGAGGCTATCCGGCGCGGCAGGCCGAGAGCGATCCCGAACTGTCAAGCCTGCAGGCGAATCCGTTATTCGCTACTCTGGTCCAGCAGTATAAGGGCAAGACTAAGTAACACTTTCCGGTCCATTCAGCATTGCAAAGGGCGGGAATTCCCGCCCTTTTTTGCATTCGAATTGATGACCGTTTAGGAGCGCCGCAACCACCGACGTTTTCCCAGCATTGCCCCGACTCCGCTTATCAGCAGGACTGCGCTTGCCGGTTCGGGGACGACCGTCGTGAGCCCGGTGGCGTGAAAATTCCCCGTTCCCCAGCAGAACGTTCCGGAGGTATCCGTTAACGTGCAAGTGCCTGCCGGCGGATTAATGTCGATGATGAAAAGCGCTCCCGTACCGATGCCCGGATGGACCACGCCATCGGCGACAAAAAGTAAGTCCGTGACATTGCCGCTGCCGTCGGTGACCTTTTGACACGGCGTAGCAAAGTAAAGGTCATCGGTGGGACAACTGATCTGGGAGGGCGTAAATGTCAGCGAAAGGCCCCCCAGGTTTACATCCAACGTCAGCCACGGAAGGCCGGCATCGCTTCGTTGGAAGCAATAGGTGCCAGTTCCACCACTGGCGGCAAAATCGAAAGGCGAGCTCACCAGGGTTGGGGGCCCGCAAAAGGGCGGAGGATCCACCATCATCTGCGGGTCAGGCACCCCATTCGCCCATACCAAGCTTGACGTAGCCAGCAGTAAGAAAGCCAAGATCACCAATCGGGCAATACGCATCCTCAAGCCTCCGGCACAATACCAGTGTCAGGTGAGAGTTGAGCAATTGCCTCACCCATCCCGGGTTTTCCGATGAACATTTTTGTCCGCGTTATCAGCAGCTTGGCTCGAGTCTGTTTGAATTCCTGACTGGTGGGTTAGTTCGGAATGCAAGAATTTGCACTCCGGTGGAAGAAAAGAGCATACCAGAAAGACTAAGGTGTTCAAAAAACTAAGGGCGGCAGCGCCGCCCTGAAGAATTTATAAATTCGTCCGCTTAAACCGGTTGAACGTTTTCTGCCTGCCAGCCCTTGGGTCCCTTGACGACGTTGAACTGCACGGTCTGGCCTTCCTGCAAGCTGCGAAAACCGCCGCTCTGGATGGCCGAGTAATGGACGAACACGTCCTCGCCATTTTCCCGGCTTATGAAGCCGTATCCCTTCGCGTCATTGAACCACTTCACTGTTCCTTGTTCCATGGTTGGGCAAATCCTTTTTTATGGTGTTACGTTGGATCTTGAATCGGGACCTCGGAGGCAGGAACGTGCTGGTAGCAGATGCTGCTCTCGACCGCTTCAAAACAACGCGCCGTCATGATACATCAAAGTTGCTGGGTTGCAATCTGCCGGGCCGGACGCGACCGCCTGCAATGCCGTGAGTCGCAATCGACTTGCGTCAAGTCACTCCGGCGCGAACCGGGGGGCGAAATGCTTTCCATCTGCTTCCATGGCTGCCTTTGAGGTTCGTTGTTTGTCATGTCCGGCCTTCAGAGAATCTTCTTACCAAACGCCGATAGCGCCAGCTCCACCGCCAGGTCGGCGGTGCGATTGTGCTCGTCGATCACCGGGTTCACCTCCACGATCTCGAAGCCCAGCATGCGCCCGTGGTCGGCGATAATTTCCATTGCCAGGTGCGCTTCCCGGTAAGTGGCGCCGCCGCGCACAGGAGTGCCGACGCCGGGCGCGTCCTCGGGATCAATCCAATCCATGTCGAGTGACACGTGATACCCGGCGGTGCCGCGGCCGGCCATGCGCAGCGCTTCTTCCATGACTGTACGCATGCCGCGCTCGTCGATGTCGCGCATGGTGAACACCTCGATGCCGGCGCGCCGGATGTTTTCCTTCTCGATGGCATCGATGTCACGCACCCCGATCAGTACGCAGTTCTCCGGCCTGACTTTGGGCGAGAAGCCGAAAAGATTGGCCAGTTCCGACGGCCACAATCCCATGATCGCCGCCAGCGGCATGCCGTGCACGTTGCCGCTGGGAGAGCTGTCCGGCGTATTGATGTCGCTGTGCGCGTCAATCCATAGCAGCCCGACCGCCTGGTTCTGCCGCCGGTAAAACTCCGAAACCCCGGACACGGTGCCGACGGCGATCGAGTGGTCCCCACCTATCACCAGCGGTACCTTGCCCGCTTCCAGCGTTTTCACCACCAGCTCTGCTTCCTTGGTACAGGTCTGCGTAATTTCTTTCAGGTACTTGGCGTTGGGATGTCCGAACGATGCCTTGGTCTCGGCAATGGTGACGCCGATGTTTCCTGCGTCCTCTACCTTGTGCCCCAGCGCTTCCAGGCGCGCTTCCAGTCCGGCGACGCGCACCGCCGAGCAGCCCATGTCCACGCCGCGGCGCGTCTGCCCCAGGTCGAGCGGAACACCGATGACGCGGATTTTCTTGGCGGGCATTCCGGGCGCCATGATGGGCCCCGGCGACGCCGTGGGGTGTGTTGTGGTTCCGTCGGGCATAGGAAAGTCTTTCAGTCTGTCAGTCTTTCAATCGATTATGTCCAAACCGCCACGACTGACAAACCTTACGGATACAAGCGGTGCAGCATTCTGGGAAACGGAATTGCCTCGCGCAGGTGCTCCAAACCGCAGATCCAGGCTACCGCGCGCTCAATGCCCATGCCGAACCCGCCGTGCGGATTCGATCCATACTTCCGCAGATCCAGATACCACTTGAAAGCCTCTTCCGGCAGGTTGTGTTCGTGGATCCGCTGCCGCAGCAAATCGTAGGACGACATGCGCTGCGACCCGCCGATGATCTCGCCGTATCCTTCCGGCGCCAGCACGTCCACGCACAGCGCCACCTTCGGATTCTTCGGGTCGGGCTCCATGTAGAACGCCTTCACCTCCACCGGGTAGCGATGCACCATCACCGGCCGGTCGAACTGCCCCGAGATGTAGGTCTCGTCGGGCGAACCGAAGTCGCCGCCCCACTCGAACTTTGTCTCCAGCTTGCCCTCGGCATGACCTTTCTGCAGGATTGCGACTGCCTCGTCGTAGCTGATCCGCGGGAAGGGCGCGGTAATCTTTTCCAGCTTCGTGATGTCGCGCCCAATCAGCCCCAACTCTTTGCGCCGGCTTTCCAACACTCGCGCCACGATGTGCGTGAGCAGCCCCTCGGCCAGGTTCATCAAGTCGTCGAGTTCGGCGAACGCCAGTTCCGGCTCCACCATCCAGAACTCGGTCAGGTGCCGCCGCGTTTTCGACTTCTCTGCCCGGAAAGTGGGCCCGAACGAATACACCTTGCCCAAGGCCATCGCCGTGGCTTCGATGTACAGCTGTCCCGACTGTGTCAGGTAGGCCTGCTCCTCGAAATAGTCGACCGGGAACAGCGTGGTCGTACCCTCGCATGCGGCCGGCGTCAAAATCGGAGGATCGGTCAGAATAAATCCCTGGGAGTCGAAGAAATCACGGGTTGCCTTGATGATCTCCGCGCGGATTCGCAGGATCGCCGCCTGCCGCGGCGTGCGCAGCCACAGGTGGCGGTGCTCCATCAGGAAGTCGACGCCATGCTCTTTCAGCGAGATCGGATAAGGATCGTTCTCCGGCACTTTCTGCACTACCTGTACTTCGTTGACGTCGAGCTCGTATCCGCCGGGCGCGCGCTTGTCGGCCCGCACCTTGCCGCGCACAATCACGCTTGATTCCTGGGTCAGTCCCTTCAGCGCCGCAAACGCTTCCGGCGCCTGGTTCTTCGGTACCACGCCCTGGATCACGCCCGAGCCGTCGCGGAACTGCGGAAACAGCAGCTTCCCGCTCTCGCGCAAGTTGTACAGCCACCCGCGCAGCTCTACCGTTTGCCCCTCGTGCTTTCCGATCTCTTCAATCCGCGCCCATGGCGCGACTGCCTTTGCCTCTTGTGTCTCCATAATGGCTCAATCGTGGCTCGTAGTTGGTGGGCTACGCTCCCGCGCTCACCGCCTGCTCCAGCCGGTTGAACGCCTCGCTCATTCCGCTGATAACCTGGTTCTGCGTCTTGCCTTCGCCCTCAATCTCCAGCAGCAGCGGCGGCGCATTCGGCGCCGAGCCCAGCAGCTTCATGGTTTCCGCCCAGTCAATGTTTCCTTCCCCCGGCCACAGGTGCGCGTCTTTATCTTTCTTGTTGTCGTGCACGTGGGTGGAGCGGATGTAGTGCTTCAGAATCGTGAAGGCGCTCTCCACGTCCCCCATGATGTGCGCGTGACCCACGTCGAAGCACACGCCCACATCGTCAAAATGTGATGTCTGCAGCAGCTCCACCAGCCGCTCGGGCGTCGACAGCTCGTTGGGAATGTTCTCCAGCAGGACCTTTACGCCCAGCGGCTTGGCAAAGGCGCGCAGGTGCTCGATCGACGTCATCGCCGCCTCGAACTTGCGTTCATCGAACTCCTCGTTGCTGATCCCGACGTGCTGCACCAGGTAACGATACGGCACGTGCTCGGCGACTTCGATCGCACGCTTGATCTCATCCATCGCCTCGATCCGGCCCTTGCGGTCCTTCTCGGCAATGTTGAGTGGCGCCACGTCGCGCCGTCCCCAATCGTAGCTGTTATAGAACGGCGAGTGTACCGAGTTCAGTTGTGCCCCCGAATCCCGGAACCAGCCCGCGATTTCGAGCACATGCTGCCGCCGCTGCGCGTAATCGAAGTGCCCGCGAAAAGCGAAAATCTCGATCGCCTCCGCCCCGGCTCGGGTTAATCCCTCCAGTAGCCCCGGATGCAGGCGCTCCCGTATGTAAGCAAATGTCGACATCGCTTTCATCATAGCTATTAGCCGTCAGCTCCCAGTAAAACATGGTTTGCGGTTCACGGTGGTCGGTTATCTGGCGCCGCTTTTCAATTACAAATTACAAATTTCAAATGCGCTTCTAGTATCCCACTGCCTTCCCGTTGTTCCTGGCGTCGCTCGCACCCAGGCGCTCCCCGGTCTTGGGATTGATCTCGATCACCTCGGCGTCGCCCCAATATCCGCTCGACCATACCGGGTCGTCGCCGGCAAACTTGTGACCCATGTTGCGCAACAGGTTCATGGTGTCCGGCGAAAATCCCACCCGCTCCGCGTACACCCAATCCGGAGACCACTGCTCGTGGAAACGCGGCGCATTGACCGCCTGCTGCACGTTCAGTCCATAATCCACCACGCCCAGCAGCACGTTGGCCACGGTGGTGATAATTCGCGGCCCGCCTGGCGATCCCATCACCAGCAGCAGCTTCCCGTTATTGATCACCATCGTCGGCGTCATCGCCGACAGCGGACGCTTTCCCGGTCCAATCGCGTTGGCCTCGCCTTGTAGCAGCCCGTACAGGTTTGGCACCCCGGGTTTCGAGCTGAAATCGTCCATCTCATCGTTCAGCAGAAAGCCCAGTCGCTCGGCGGTTACAGCCGAACCGAAGCTCTCATTCAGCGTTGTCGTCACGGCGACTGCGTTGCCCTCAGCATCGACAACAGAATAGTGCGTCGTGTTCACGCCCTCGTGGGCCAACTCCGGCAAACGACCACCATCGACCGTCGAACTTCGATCGTCGACTGATTTGGACGCATACCGCTCCAGCTCGCTGAAAATCGCCGGACGCTTTAGCCCGTTGCTCGCGCTTGCCTTGTCCGGATCCAGCGACTCCCGCCACGCGGCGCCGTATTTCTTGTCGATCAGCTGCGCCACCGGAATCTTGGCAAAATCGGGGTCGCCCAAAAACTCCGCTCGATCATAGAACGCGCGCCGGTAGGCCTCGATGGTCAGGTGCATCGCCTCCGCCGATCCCGCTCCGTACTTCTTCAGGTCGTACCCCTCCAGGATGTTTAGGATTTCCAGCAGCGCTACTCCGCCCGACGATGGCGGCGGCGCGCTGTAAATATCCATGCCGCGATACGTCCCGTGCACCGGCTCCCGCTCCTTGACCCCGTAATCCGCCAGGTCCTTTGCGGTGATCAGGCCGCCACCCTTCTGCACCGCGGCCACCAGCTCGCGCGCCAGCTCGCCGTGATAAAAGTCCTCAGGATTTTTCGCGATCCGCTCCAGGGTGCGCGCCAGCTCCGGCTGCTTCAGGATTTCACCTTGCTCGTAATAGTTGCCGTCGCGCTGGAAGATGCGTCGCGACTCGGCAAACTCCTGCAAGTGCAGCTTCGGATTGCGCAAGTCCTGCGCATCTTCGTAGGAGAGCGCAAACCCTTCACGCGCCAGCCGGATCGCCGGGGCCATCACTTGCGCCAGCGTCAGCTTGCCGAATTTCTTCTCCGCGTATGCCATCCCTGCGACCGACCCGGGGACTCCGATCGCTTTGTAGCCCACCAGGCTGGCGCCCTGAATCACGTTTCCCTGCGCGTCCAGGTATAGATTGCGAGTGGCGGCCGCCGGCGCCTTCTCGCGGTAATCAATGAACTTGAAGGTGCCCCACATCTGCCCGGTTTTGGCCGATGTGGGTTTACCGTTCACCAGGTACACCAGCATGAACCCGCCGCCGCCTATGTTCCCCGCCTGCGGATGGACCACAGCTAGCGCGAAACCGGTGGCCACCGCCGCGTCCACCGCGTTGCCGCCCTGCTTCAGGATCTCCACGCCCGCCTGCGACGCCGCCTCGTGCTGGCTTGCGACCATGGTGTGTGGCGCGTGTGCCGGCCTCATCGCCGACGCCTGGGCGCGCACTCCCGGCAGCGCCGGCAAAATCAAGGTGAGGGCCGCAAAAAACAGCCCGACGCCAGGGAAAGCATGCGCGGTCAGTGATTTGCGATGGAATGGCATGGCAAGCGCTCACCTGCAGCAGAATCTCAGAGGCTAGCCTAGGCGTCGTGGAGAGTCAAATTACCGAAGCGCCGGACTCGGAGTCAGCAGCCAGAACTCAGCGCCCCAGCCAGCCTCGCCTCCAGCCCTGACTACGCTTTCACTACCGTGGCCTTTGAGTAAGCCAGCGTAAATCCCAGCCTCTCCGCGTTTCGCTGCGAAGTCGTGTTCCCCTGCGTGACCACCACCGCCAAATCGCATCCGGCCGCCACCGCGCGATTCAATCTCCGGCCAATCGCCGCAGCCTGGATGCCGCGCCTGCGAAACTCCGGCAGCGTGCTCGTGCCGCCAAGCGCGACCATGCGATGCCGGCGAGAGATCAGCCCCCCGCAGCATGCCACCGGCCGCTCGCCCGACCACACAATCGTGGCCAGTGAATCCGGCACCTCGGTCATCGGTTCCACGAATGTTTCCCAACCAACCGGGACCGAATCCCCGGCAAAAAAGCCCTGCAACATGGTTTTCGCCCACAGCGCTCTATCTTCCGGCGCACAGGCGCAGAACTCCAGCCCGGCCTCGTTTTCGTCAAATCGCTCGTGCGGTTCGAGCTTCCGGGCCATCACGTTGTTCAGTTCTGTCATCACGTATCCGCGTGTCTTGAGTAACTCCAGCAAAGACCCGTTCGTCACCGGCGTGATGTCCACCTGTGCCGCCACATTGTGCTTGCGGTAGAACCCTTCCACCTCGTCCAGAGCTGCAGCCGTGACCGGGCCATCCAGTCCCAGGCCGATCGCGCGCCCGACCGGCGAATTGGCTCCGGCGAAAACCGCATGACCGCCCGCAATCTCCAGGATGTCTGCCCCGATTTCCGGATGCGTGCGCTGCAACACGCGCGCGATCTCCACCTGCGGCACGTCCTCAGCTGCCTCTAGCCGTCGCGCCATCTCTATGTCCACGAATTTCATTCTTGTCCTCTCGAAATCGGTCGCTCAGTCCGTCAGTCAGACTGACAGAATGACGGACTGAAAAATACACACGTATGGATCAGCAGGATTTCAGCAGAGGGTCGCGGACTAGCGGACGGCAGTCATCGGCAGGAGGCAAAAATACGCGACCAGGCAGGCTTCGTCAACACGTTCGTATGGCACGGATCTTTTGCCCTGGATTTCCGTGGCCGCACATTGCCGCTAGGCAGACCTGCGCTTCGGCTTCCTCTCGGCCTTTGCCCGGCTGCGCCTGGCCGGGCGGGCATTCTCGACTTTCTTTTGGTCAAGCGAAGCCCGCACCGCTTGCGGCAGCTTGCGGCGTACGTTTTCATACGACTCCGCAATCAACTCCTTCATTTCCTCGTCCGGCAGCAGGTCCAAACGCTCCAGCGTGATGAAGTCGTAGCGCCCGACGTACGCCGCCCGCGTAATGCCTTCGATTTCCAGCAACTCCGCGCATCGTTCCGGCGTGCTCTTCACCGTCATTCGCACCGGCACGCTACCCAGCGAGAGCGAAACAAAAATCTTGTTGCCGACGCGAAACAGCAAGTCGTCGCCCCATTGCAGCCCTTCGGTGGCGCCGGGAAAGGAGAGGCAATACGCGCGGATGGAGTCGATGTTCATGGCCTCAAAACCGCCCACACCTGCCGAGGCGGCAGATGTGGGGGATAAGAAAGCACTGTATCTCAGCCTACTGTGGTGGAGGAGTGGTCTTCCCGGCGTGAGTGCCCTTGCCCTTCCCGCTATCCTCGCGCAGTTGCTGCATCGCCGAGCGGCAACCCGGGGAGAGCTTGAAATCCGAGTGTGCCTTTTTGTAGGCGTGGATGCACTTCAGCAAGCCCTTGCCGACGGTCTCACTACCGCAACCGGCGGTCTGCGCCTCGGCCGAGCATGCTTGGTTGACGGCGCTCGCGTCAGCATGTTTGTCGGTTTTGTTCGTCCCGCCTGCGCTGGTGTTTTGCGCCAGGCCCAGCGTTGCCAGCAGCAGCACGGCGGCTATACATCCCAGGATACGAGTGATTGTTTGACGTGGAAGCATTCGTGATTCTCCTTTGACACAAGAGGTGTACAAAAGGCCGAATAACGCAAAACAGGACAACCGCTGACCACTCTACGCTTGTTCCCGTGCCTCTCCCAGGGTGACTTTCACATCCATTTTGTTCGAGCCGCGATAAATCGTCACCGTCACCGTGTCGCCGGCGCGATGATTGTTCATGATGTGGGACAGGTCCTGCGGGTCCTCGATCGCCTGGCCATCAATGGCGACGATCAAGTCTCCTCCGATCATGATCGGCGTATTTCCCAGCAATGCGCGCTTGCTGCCGCCGCGCAATCCTGCGCGCTCGGCCGCGCTGCCCGAAATCACGTCGTTGATCAGCAACCCATAATCGGACGGCAGCCCCAGTTGCGCCGCCAGTTCCGGCCCGATGGGGATGGTGTGGACGCCCAGCGACGGACGCCGCACCCGCCCCAGGGACACCAGGTCGCCCAGCACCGCCTTCGCCGTGTTGATGGGGATGGCGAACCCGATCCCCGCGCTCTGCCCCACGTTGGACGCGATCAGCGTATTGATTCCGATCACCTCGCCCTTGGAATTCAGCAGCGGCCCGCCGGAATTTCCAGGGTTGATGGCGGCGTCGGTCTGGATCGCTTCGTCAATAAAACCGGCCCCGCCCGGTTCCTGTACCGACCGGATCGAGCTGACGATTCCCCGCGTCATGGTGCCGCTCAACCCGAAGGGATTGCCGATGGCGAACACCTTTTGCCCCACCAGCAGCCCGCGTGAATTGCCCAGCGTCGCCGGCGTGAACCCGCTGCCGTGAATTTGGATGACCGCCAGGTCGTGTGCCCGGTCCACTCCGATCAGGTCAGCCTTATAAGTTTTGCGGTTGTAAAGCGTGGCCTCGATCTGCCGCGCGTTGGCGACCACGTGGAAATTGGTCAGGACGTGACCTTCCGAGTCGAGAATGAAGCCCGACCCTTGTCCTTCCTCCGGCACCACTCCATAAAAGAAGTTGAACGAGACGGAGCGTGACTTGATGTTCACCACCGAGGGAACGCCCTTCTTGTACACGCTGACGTTGACCTGCTCCTCGGGATCCAGGGCCTCCGGCCCGGCCGCTTCTGTCAGTTCCAGATTGCCGGCCCGCGAATCGCCGCCCAACCAGCGGCCCGGCGCAAAAGTGCCGCGGTGCGCTGTCGTGTAGAAATAAAACGCACCCACCACAAGGAGCGCCAGCAGCAGTACGCGAAGTCCTCTCATATGAGTTCTCAGCTTTCAGCCGCAGAGCAACACCGATCAGCGCAGTTAAATAATCAGAAATTCTGCGTTCATCTCTGTTCATCGGCGGCCAAATGACTTAGTTCTCCCCACACAGCATCTACCCGCCGCTCCGTCTGCTCGCGCGGCCCGGAATTGTCGATCACGTAATCCGCCGCGCGCGCCTTCTCTTCGTCGGAAACCTGCGCCTTCTGCCGCCGCTCCACTTCGGCGAGTGCTTCCTCCGCGGTCAGGCCTTGCCGCGCTGCAAAGCGCGCCGCCTTCTGCTCCGGCCGGCAGGTCACCACCACCAGCTTGTCGAACCGTTTCCCCACGCCTGCTTCCAGGATCAGCGCCGCCTCGACCATCACTACAGTATCGCGATGTCGCGCCCCTTCCTCCTGCATCCACCGGTCCTGTTCCGCGATCACCGCCGGATGCACCAGCCGGTTCAATTCCTCGACGCGCCCACCTCCGAACGCCGCCTGCGCCAGCTTCTGCCGGTCGATGGTCCCGTCCGGGCTGACGATCTCGCGCCCGAAGTGCCGGACCACCTCCTCGTACACCGGCTGCCCCGGCTGCATCAGGCGGTGAGCGATCTCATCCGCCTTGATCAGCTTCGCGCCGCGCGCCACGAACATATCGCCCACCGTGGACTTGCCGCACGCCACTCCGCCGGTGAGACCGACCTTCAGCAACGCTTCCCTTTCGAAACCCGGGTAGTGAGAAAAAATCAAAGGACAAAGCGACAATTAAAAGATTGTCGTCCTGAGCACGCCCGCTTTTGGCGAGCTCAGGATCTATGCTTTCTTCAACTCCGGCGCATATCTGCGCCTGACGAACCACTCCGCGCTCAAATCCTTCCATTCGGGGTTCATCTAGTCTTGCAGTCGTTCTTAAAATATCGTTTACCGATGTATAAAAATCACCGCGCGGTCGCCAACGCCGGCACTTTATGTCCTCGCCGCATCTTGCACGCCTTCAGCGTGTTCACCATCAGCATGGCGATAGTCAGCGGGCCCACGCCGCCGGGCACGGGCGTGATCGCGCCGGCAATTTCGGCCGCCTGCGGGTGCACGTCACCGATCAGCGTCGAGCCCCTGTCGGCGAACGACTTCTCGCGTTTCTCATTGCCTTTGAAAAATTTGTCGAATTCCCCGCGGTCGGTGATCTTGTTCATGCCGACGTCGATCACGGTCGCGCCCGGCTTGATGTAATTCTTGTCGACCATGCCCGTGCGTCCCATGGCGGCGACCAGAATGTCGGCGCGCCGGCAGACGCCCGGCAGGTCGCGCGTTTTCGAGTGGCATATGGTGACCGTGGCGTTGTTGTTGGTGAGCAGCATCGCCGTCGGCTTGCCGACAATGTCGCTGCGTCCCACCACCACCGCGTCCGCACCCGGAATCGTGATCTCGCTGCGCCGCAGGATTTCGATGATGCCCGCCGGCGTGCACGGCACCAGCCCCGGCCGCTGCGTCGACAAGAAGCCCACGTTCACGGGGTGGAAACCATCCACGTCTTTTTCCGGGTCCACCGCCATCAGCACGCGCTTGGAATCCACCTGCTTGGGCAGCGGCAGTTGCACCAGGATGCCGTCGATTTCGTCGCGCGAGTTCAGGTCGTGCACCAGCGCCAAGAGATCGTCGGTGGTGGAGGTGTCCGGCGGCGTGTGCTTCTCGCTGTAGATGCCCAGCGCTTCGCAGCTCTTCACCTTGCCGCGCACGTAAATTTCGGACGCGGGATTGTTGCCGACCAGGATGACCGCCAGCCCCGGGCGAATGCCGGCGGCGCTCATGGTCTTCACTTCCTCGGCGACCTCGGACTTGATGGCGGCGGCGATTTTTTCGCCGTCCAGAATTCTGGCTGCCATGTTTCCTCACAAGAGAATGAAATAAATGCAGCAGAACATTGTACTTTAGGCGCACGCATGCATACGGCGGCAATTGCGGTGGGCGTGACGAGCGTGGGTGCCTGGGTGTACCTGCTGCTGGGGCGGGGGTGGTTCTGGCGCGCAGGGAAATGTTCCGCGAAGAACATCTGTGGAAAAGCCCAAACTGGGGTCCCGGTCTCGGCAGTGGCTGTGGTACCCGCAAGAAACGAAAGGGAGACGATCGGGCCCGCGATCAAGTCCCTTTTGGGGCAGGAATTCGCCGGGAGGCTGCACGTCGTCGTGGTAGATGACCACAGCGAAGATGGAACGGCGGAGGCGGCGCGGGAGTCAATCGAGGACAACCGGTTGATTGTGATCAAGGCCAAGGCGCTGCCCGCGGGATGGACGGGAAAGGTTTGGGCAATGCAGCAGGGCATCGAGGCGGCGCGCGACCTCCATCCCGAATTTATTTTGCTGACCGATGCCGACGTGGTGCACGGTCGCAGCAGCCTGGCAACATTGGTGAGCGTCGCAAAAGAAGGCAGGTACGATTTGACGTCGTTCATGGTCCGGCTGCACTGCGAGAGCATGGCGGAACGGCTGCTGATTCCCGCGTTCGTATTTTTCTTCTTCATGCTGTACCCGCCGCGCTGGATCGCGGCGGCGAACAAGAAGACGGCGGGCGCGGCCGGCGGATGCATGCTTGTGAGGGCGGACGCGCTGGAGCGCGCGGGAGGGTTGGAGGCCATCCGGGGAGAGGTGATCGATGATTGCGCGCTGGCGAGAGCAATCAAGGCGGAGAGATTTCCCTCGGCAGCGGAAGCCGCGCCCCTTCAAAGCGGGAGAGTGTGGCTGGGATTGAGCGATTCGAGCGAAAGCTTGCGGGAGTATGGGTCGTTCGCGGAGATCGGACGGATGATCGCGCGGACGGCGTTCAATCAATTGCGGCACTCGTGGCTGATGCTGGCGGGCGGGTTGGCGGGGATGGCGATTACGTTTGTTGTGCCGGTCGCGCTGATTTTTCTGTACTCCACCCAAGCAAACCCGGCTTGGGTGGGCCACTCCGGATTTGGGTGGGGCACCCTCGGGCTCATGCTCGGCGCTTTGGCCTGGGCGCTGATGACTCTGGCTTACTTGCCGGTGGTGCTTTATTACCGTTTGAACGGCTTGTGGGCAGTAACGCTGCCGTTAGCTGCATCTTTTTATATGGGCGCGGCGGTGTGGTCCGCCGTGAAGTACTGGTCCGGACGGGGCGGCGAGTGGAAGGGCAGGGCACAGGACGGGAAGACGCGGCCATGAAGAACATGAAATCGAGGCCAAGTGAGCGGCAAGTCGGGCTGGCGAGGACGATTTCGAAGCTGGGGTACTGCTCGCGGTCGGAGGCGGCGGAAATCATCCGCGCGGGCCGGGTAAAGCTGAATGGAGCGGTACAGCGCGATCCGCAAACAGCGGTGCGGATGGAAAAAGATCGTGTCAGCATTGATGGCAAGCGGGTGGAGGCGAAAGAAAAGGTTTACCTCATGCTGAACAAGCCGCGCACCGTGGTCACAACCGCGGCGGACGAGCGCGGACGCGACACGGTATATGCGTGCCTTCCGCCGGGATTGCCCTGGGTGGCGCCGGTAGGCCGGCTCGACATGGCCAGCGAGGGCCTGCTGCTGATGACCAACGATACGGAGTGGGCGGCGCGGATCACCGACCCGAAGTCGGGCGTTGAGAAGACATACCACGTTCGCGTGGGAGCGACCGGCGACGAGGAACTGCTGCAGAAGATACTGCGAGGTGTAGAGAGCGAAGGGGAACTGCTGCGGGTGAAGCGGGTTTCGGTCCTTCGCCACGGCAGCAAGAACTGCTGGCTCTCGGTGGTGCTCGACGAAGGCAAGAACCGGCACATCCGCCGGATCATGGAAGAGCTCGGCATCGAGGTGTTGCGGCTCATCCGGGTGGCGATCGGACCGCTGGAGTTGGGCGACCTGAAGAAAGGGCAGGCCCGGCGTCTGACGGCGGAAGAGAAGCGGGCGCTGGAAAGCATTCCCTAAGGTTCTTCGGCGCTACGCTCGGGCTAGCGCTGGGGAGCAGCGCTGGCTGACTCCTGGGCAGCCCGGCATTCCTTGGCATTGTGACAATTCACGGTGGCCGCAAGCCGCTGGTGCAGGGACGACTTCTCTTCCGCCGAAAGTGACGAGAAGGTGTTGCGCAGTTCGTCAGGGTCGCTGGTCAAGTCGTGATATTCCTTTTCGCCGTCGGCATACTCGACATAGAGTGAAGTGCGCGATCGAATGGCCTCGTAAGTAGTCGGATTGCCGCTTCGAAGGCTGGGCATGTCCGGATCCGACGGCTCCCGCACCGGGCCATGGTGCTCGACCAGCGCCGCGGTCCGCCACTGCTTGACGGCTTGCCCTTTCAGTAACGGTGCCAGGCTGAAGCCATCCACGGTCGCCGGGGTCTCGGCGCCGGCAACTTCGGTGAAAGTCGGGCAGAGATCCACGTTCTCCGTAATCTCGTCCATGGTGCGACCGGCAGGAACCCCGGGGCCGGTGACGATCAAGGGAACATGGATGTCGGTGTCGTAAGCCGTCATTTTTCCCGGCAAGAGACGGTACTCGCCCATGTGATAGCCATTGTCCGAGCTGAAAACGAAGTAGGTATTGCTTGCCTGGCCGATGGACTCGACAGCGGCCTGAAGGTCGCCGATCATCTTGTCCACCGCGAGCACGGACTGAGCGCGCTTACGAAAACCGTTGTCAATCGCATCCATGTCGGATGGCGTGAGCGCCCCATGTTTCTGGAGCCAGCGCGGAGCCGCGGCATCATGCGGCGCATTGTAGGCTGGCGTGCGCGGCGCGCGCAGGCCGGGGAAGGCGCCGGCGTCACGGGGCGCGGGCGTATACGGCGCGTGGGGAGCGAAGGTGGCGATCTCGATAAAAAACGGAGTGCCCTTCTGCTGCTTGATAAAACGCACGCCCAATTCGCCAACCACGTCGGTCAGATAATCCTCGGGCTTCGCGCCGTGCCGCACCACCTGTCCGTCCTGGTTGAACGCGTAATTGAACTCCGGATACCCATTGCCGGCGACAACCCAGGTGTTCCACCCGGGAGAGACAGGATGTTTTCTCGGGGCATAGCCGTTCAGGTATTTACCGAGAAATGCGGTGTGATATCCCGCCGCATAAAGGGCGGTGGCGAAGGTGGATTGCTCGTTGCCGCGGGCACGGAACACGAGGTACCCGCCTTCTTCTCCCACGTTCTTGAAAACTCCGGTGTCGTGCGGATAGCGGCCCGTGAATATGGAAGACCGCGACGGGCAGCATAGCGAATCGGTGACGAAGTAGTTAGAGAAGGTGACGCCCGCCTTTTGCATCGCCAGCACGTGGGGCATGAACTGCACCAGGTTCATGGACAGGTCGTCGGTGAGCACGAAGACGATATTGGGACTGCCGGCCGGGGCTGGATGCGCAGGCGGCGGCAATGGCGCCGCTGCGGGTTCACTGTCCTGGTTGGCAGCCGGGCCGCGTGTCTGCGCAGAGCTCGGATTCCTGGCCTTGCATGCCGCGATCCATTGCGAATCCACTTGCGGCAAAGGCTTGCCAGTCTTGGCATTTGTCGTCATTCCCTGGAGCAAAGGCTGGACACAATCCACCAGCAGCCCGTTTCCGCTCTTAGCGCCACCCTGCACGTACCCAGCACTCCGGCAGGCGGTCC
>DASSIZ010000093.1 GCA_035691485.1 Terriglobales bacterium | reverse complement strand
TGATCTGTCACGTGCGTACCGCGAGCTTGCCCTCATACGCGGATCCAGTGAGGCCGCTGGTTGCGCCGGTAATTTCACCCACCATCAACGGCAACAGCTTCTTCGCGGATCAGTCCGGGGTGGGGTTGAATCCGGTGTTGTCGTGGACCGCTCCAACAACCGCGACCGGCTACCGCGTTTCGATCTGGCGGCTGTTCGATGGTGGCGGATCCGCCGCGGCCGAGGAGATTGGCGTACTGCACACCACAGCGACTTCGATCACGGTGCCCCCTGGTGTAATGACGGCCGGCAACGCGTACTTCGTTGTCATCCAAGCCCACTCGGAGCCTGGCACCGATTACTCCTACTCGCCCTACCGGCACGCACTCCCGCACGGTTTGGCGGCAACAACATCGGGCATCGTTACGCCGTAGCAACGTGGGCGGGTGCGTTGGTCCAGGACTCAAAGGGATTGCAAATGCGATTGGCCCTGTTTCTTAGCTATGTTGCGATCTTCCTGAGCGGGTGTGGCAGCGATGCGCCGCCGGCCTCTGCACTGTCGGTTACGATCACCCCCGCATCCGCCACGGTGGCCGCCAACGGCACGGTGAACCTGTCCGGCAGCGCGAGCGGTTTTACACGTACACCTGACATCATCTGGTACATGCAGGAGGGACCATCCACGCCAGCGACTCCTGCTCCCTCCTGCGGGTACCTGAACCCTACGATCCCGCCATCCTTCAATAATTGCGTCTATGGTTACGTCATTTACAACGAGGGCAGGGGTACCGCCCCAACGGCCGTGTATCACGCGCCCGCCACACCCGGCACCTACCACGTCGTACTGCAAGCGATGCAGAGCGACGGATTTGTCACCCAAGCAATCAAAACCGCCTCGGCGGAGATCACGGTTACACCTTAGAGACGCGGATTCGTGAGCAAGTACGCTGATTTAACCGCGGCCCGAGAGATATCTGCTGTTCTGCCCCAACGGGGTTCAAGTCTCCCTCCCGGCACCATATATCTCAGTTGCACGTGCGCTCAGAGAGCCTACGCCGGACGTTACCTTCGCTACAGGGACATGTGATAGGGGTCACATACGACTGTGTGGCAATGGTAGTCTAATAAGCCAGAATGTTCCGGGCTCGATCAAGTCGCCTGGCCGTCGCAGCGATGATGCTGGTGTTACTACTTGTGCCGCTGGGCGGTGCGTTCGCTGCGGCCACCGCGAATCAGCATAGTTGTTGCCACCAACTGGCTCAACGGGCCATGGGCCCCCAAAAGCGATGCTGCTACATCGGCAACGGTCCAAGCCCGCTGCCCACAGCGATGACACCTGTCAGGCCCGCCAGCGGCGATCAACCGGTGGCCGCGCTGGTGGCGCAGATATCTTTCTTAGACGAGATAAGCCCCGAGCATACTTCCCCTGTTGAGACTGCGCCCTCGCCTCCGGTAGGGCCGAACTGCAGTTCCGTCCTCAGAATCTGATCCCTTTCCTTCTAAGCAGCCAACCGCACGTTGATGTCTGCGTGCGAGCGACTGGCCTGTGGTCGCGGGTCTGCTGACTCGAGGCATTGACTTCTCACGAACGGCCGAGAGGCAGCGGTTCCACACAGAATCTGGAGGAAAGGTGAAATTCCCAACGGCAGTAATTCTGATTTCTTTGTCGCAGCTCGCATTTGGCCAGCAGCAAATGCCGGCGATGCCACCGCGCTCGTCGCCACTCACGCTGGAGCAGATTGAGGCGGTAGCGATGGTCGGCAATCCCGAGATCCGGACCGCGGTGCGGCGGGTGTCGGTGGCTCAGACACGAGTGCCAGGCGCCGGAGCGCTCGACGATCCCATGTTCATGTATCGCGACTGGGGCACGCCCCTGAACCGGCCCTACGACCTCAACCAGGCACAGAACATGTTCATGCTGCAGCAGACGTTCGCCGGACCTGGCAAACGGGCGGCGCGGTCAGACGTGGCGGGAAAAGAGGTGGAGGTCGCCAAAGAGCAATTGGAAGCAACGCGTCGCGACGTGCAGGCAAGGGTGCGGAAGAGCTTTTACGACCTGATGCGAAACGCCGATGAACTGCGCGTCCACGACGAGCAAATGCAGCTCACCAAGCAGGCGCTGGGGTCGGCGACGGTCAAGTACACCGTTGGGCGCGTGCCGCAACAAGACGTGCTCAAGGCGCAGATCGCCATCACCAGGCTCGAAGAGCACTTGATCATGCTCGAGGAGCAAGGCGAGATGGCGCGTGCTTCCCTGAACACACTGATGGGGCGCGATCCCTCCACTCCACTCGAGATCGCCGGGCGGTACTCGACCGTGGCGCACATTCCGTCATTGGCCAAGCTGGAGCAGATTGCGGTTGAGAACCGGCCAGAGTTGCGAGCCTACGCGGCACAGCAGAAGGTTGCCGAAGCGCGTGCCAACCTGGCGGGCAAGGCGTACACGCCTGACTACACGGTCGCGGCCGGATACATGCTCATGCCCGCTGGCTCGATGACGCGCAACAACTACATGGCGGAGCTCACGGTGAACCTGCCATGGCTGAACCGGCGGAAGCACGATTCCGAAATTGCAGAAGCCAAGGCGATGACCGAGACCACGAACGCTGAATACGAGATGCGGCGCTCGGCCGTGTCGCTGGAGATCCAGGAAGCGCTGATTAAGGTCCGCTCGGCGCAACGCGCGCTGGAGTTGTATCGCGACACGCTGCGGCCGCAGGCGGAAGCGACGTTTCGCTCGGCGGCCGCCGCCTATCAGCACGACCGAACCGACTTTCTCAACCTCATTGATAGCCAAAACATGATGCTCGATGTGCAGTCATCGTTTTATCGCACCGCTGCGGAACTGGATAGCAGGCTTGCGGACCTGGAGCGGGCCATCGGGGCGGCTGTTCCGCGGGAAGAAGCGGGAAATGGAGTCCGGCAATGAATACGAGAGAGAAGAAGTTCTTATTCGGCGGAATCGGAGCGGGAGTGCTCGCGGCCGTTATGGTGTTGGGCGCGCTCGCTGCACAGCATGAGCATCACGCCAAGCCATCGTCTCCCTCTTCGGAGAAACCAGCATCAACGATGCCTGGGCCGGGGCCGGATACGGCTGGCGGTCAGGAGGTGGGCCGGACGGTCGGGTCGGTACAGCTGTCGCCCGACGAGCTGAATGCAGCCGGCGTGCAAGTGGCCGAAGTCACCAAACAAAAGATCAGCAGCGACGTGGACGCATTCGGGCGGGTGGAGCAGCCCGAGGCGCAGCTCTCCGTGATCCCTTCACGAGTCGCAGGCAGGATTGAAGTGTTGCGCGTCCAGTACACGGGCGAGCGGGTGCGACGCGGGCAAGCGGTAGCGGAAATCTATAGTCCTGACGCGGCCAGCACGCTTGAAGAGTACCGGCTGGCGAAACAAAACCGCGAGCACCTGGCGCACGGCACGCCGGAAGCGGTCGCCCAGGCGAATCAACTGGTCGATGCAACCCGGCAACGGTTGGGACTCTGGGGCATTTCCGAAAAGCAGATGGATTCTGCGAACAGCTCACTCATCACCATATACGCGCCGAGCGGCGGGACGGTGGTCGAACGCAAGGTGGCGCGCGGGCAGTACGTCCAAGCCGGCGAGACGCTGTTCACATTGGCTGACCTGAGCACGGTCTGGGTTAAGGCGGAAGTGTACGAGTCGCAATTGCCGCAGATCCACGCCGGTCAACCGGTGGCGCTGCGCTCGGATTCCCTGCCGAACCAGGTCATTCACGGCAAAGTCGAATTTATCGAACCGACAGCCGACCCGCAGACGCGCACCATTCCGGTGCACGTGCACGTAGCAAATCCGGGCATGAGACTGGTGCCCGGGATGTATGTGCGCGCGCTGTTTACATTGGCGAGCGCCCGCGAGCAGATGGTGGTACCGCGCTCGGCGGTGCTGGACACCGGCACGCGGCAACTGGTGTACGTCGCGACCGGCGAAGGCGCGTTCGAAGCGCGCGATGTGGAGGTCGGCAGCGCCACCGGCGATGTCTATCCCGTTCTGCGCGGACTCAAGCTGGGTGAGAAGGTGGTCACGAACGGCAACTTTCTCATCGACTCACAAACGCGGCTCAGCGGCGGCATGACCGGCCTGTTCGGCGGCTCGAAGGAATTCCAGAAGCAGACCAACGGCGCGGCTACGGAGAGTAACGGCGCGAAACCGGCAGCGGCGGCGAAGATCAGCTTCATGGTCGATCCGAATCCGCCGAAGGGAGCGCAAGAGGCGATGTTTCACGTCACTCTGACCGACGCGGTGGGCAAACCCATTCCGGAGGCGAAAGTGAAGGTCACGCTCGTGATGCCCGCCATGCCCTCGATGAATATGCCCGAAATGCGCAGCTCGTTCGACGTGCCGTGGACATCCGGCATGTACATGGGCAAAGGCAACGTTCCCATGGCGGGTCCGTGGAACGTCACCGTGGAAGCCAGCAAGGACGGACAGGTGATGGCGACTTATCGCACGCGCCTGACCGCGAAGTGAGGGCGCCATGATCGACAGAATCATTGAATTCTCGATGAAGAACCGGGCCCTAATCGTGGCCGTGTACGTAGTGCTCGCAATCGCAGGGTACTGGGCTCTGGTGCGTACGCCGATTGACGCGATTCCCGACCTCAGCGAGAACCAGGTGATCGTCTTCACCGATTGGCCAGGCCGCAGCCCTCAGGAAATCGAAGACCAGATTACCTATCCGCTGACGGTGAATCTGCAAGGGCTGGCAGGGGTGAAGACGGTGCGCTCATCGTCGGCGTTCGGCTTCTCGATGATCAACGTGATTTTCGAGGACCGCGTGGACATCTACTTTGCGAGAACGCGTGTGCTGGAGCGGCTGAATCTGGCCGGCAGTTTTCTGCCATCCGGAGTCACGCCGATGATGGGACCGGACGCGACCGGCGTCGGGCAGGTGTTTTGGTACACCGTCGAAGGGCCGTATGACAGCGGCACCCTCCACTCCATTCAGGACTGGTTTGTGAAGTACCAGCTCAACGCGGTGCCGGGCGTGGCGGAGGTGGCCAGTGTCGGCGGCTTCGTCCGCCAATACCAGGTCGATCTGGACCCGATGAAGATGCGCGCCTACAACATCGCCCTGAGCGATGTCTTAATGGCGGTGGAACGGAGCAACAACAATGTCGGCGCGAAGGTCGTAGAGGTCAACGACAGCGAGTACATGGTCCGCGGCTTGGGGCTGATCAACAACCTGTCGGATATTGACAACATTGTCGTCAATGCCGCGAAGGGCACCCCGGTTTACCTGCGCAATATTGCCCGGGTGCAATTGGGACCGGAATTCCGCCGCGGCGTGCTGGACAAGAACGGCAAAGAAGCAGTCGGCGGCGTCGTGGTCACGCGCTACGGCACCAACGCTCAGCAGGTGATCCAGGCGGTGAAAGACAAGATCGCCGAGCTGCAGCCCGGACTACCCAAGGGGGTCAGGATCGTTCCGTTTTACGATCGCAGTATCCTCATCAATCACGCGGTGGACACACTGCGGCACGCGCTCATCGAAGAGATCATTCTGGTCACGCTGGCGCACATTGTCTTTCTTTGGCACTTTCGCAGCATTCTTGTCGTCACACTGCCGCTGCCGCTGGCCGTGTTGATGTCGTTCCTGTTCATGCGCGGGGCGGACATATCGTCGAACATTATGTCGCTGGGCGGAATTGCGATTGCCATTGGGGTCCTGGTGGATGCCGGCATCGTGATGACGGAGAACGTGATACGACAAGCGGAAAAATACGATGAGGAGCACGGTAACTACCGGGAGCACATCTGGGAGATAACGCTCAATGCGGCAAAATTGGTCGGGCGTCCAATTTTCTTTGCCATGGTGATTATCATCCTGGCGTTCGTGCCGGTGTTTGCCCTGACCGGCATGGAAGGCAAGATGTTCCACCCGTTGGCGTTCACTAAGACGTTTGCCATGTTGGGCTCGACCGTTCTTGCGGTAACGCTGGTGCCGGTGCTGTGCACGTTCCTGATCCGAGGCAAGCTTCACCGGGAAGACGACAACCCCATCATGCGTGGGCTGCGGGTCTTCTACCAACCCGTGCTGCGGTGGGCGCTGCGGCACCGGCTGGCGACCATCGGGATCGCCGCCGCGCTGTTCACGGGCGCGATCTACACCGCGACCACCATTGGCTCGGAATTCATGCCGCCGCTGGATGAAGAAACCGCTCTGTTCATGCCCATCACTGACCCGCGCATTTCGCTGACGAAGGCGACCGAGATCATGCGGCAACAGGACAGGATCATCGCTGCCGATCCCGCCGTTGAAATGGTCGTGGGAAAAATCGGGCGCGCGGAGACGGCTACCGATCCGGCCCCCATTAACATGGCCGAGAGCACGGTGGTGTTCAAGCCGAAGGACCAATGGCCGGCGGGCACCACGAAGGACGCGATTATGCAGCGACTCGATGAGAAGCTGCGCATCCCCGGCGTGAGCAACATCTGGACGCAGCCTATCCGCAACCGGATTGACATGCTTTCCACCGGCGTTCGCACGCAGGTCGGAGTGAAGGTATTCGGGCCGGACATCCGGGTGATCGAGCAGAAGTCGCAAGAGATCGAACAGGTCTTGCGGAAGGTGCCGGGAGCGGCGGATCTGTATGCCGAGCAGATTACCGGTGCTCCGTACCTGGAAATCAAGGTAGACCGTCCGAAGGCGGCGCGTTACGGCATCAATGTGCAGGACGCCGAAGACGTCATTGAGACGGCGATCGGCGGAAAGAACCTGACCACCACCATCGAGGGTCGTCAGCGGTTCCCACTGCGGGTGCGCTATGCGCGTGATTTCCGTCAGGATATCGAGGGCCTGCGGGAGGTGCTGGTGGCAGGAAAAAACGGCGTACAGGTGCCGCTTGGCCAGGTATCCAGCATGAGCATGGTGATGGGACCCTCCATGATCAGCAGCGAGAACGGGCTGCTGCGCGGGACCGTGCTGATGAACGTCCGAGGTCGCGACGTTGGCGGCTTCGTTGCCGAAGCGAAGAACGCGGTCACCCGCCAGGTGCAGATGCCAGCCGGCTACTACGTCGACTGGAGCGGTCAGTTCGAAAACCAGATCAGCGCGAAGAAGCGCCTGGAGATCGTGATTCCAGTCGTCATCGGCATCATTTTCTTCCTGTTGTGGCGGACTTACCACTCGGCGAAAGAAGCAGCCCACGTATTGCTGGCGGTGCCTTTTGCGCTGACCGGCGGCGTGTTCCTGGTCAAAGCACTGGGCTATAACTTCTCAGTTGCTGTGTGGGTTGGCTTCATCGCGCTGTTCGGGACGGCGGTGCAGACCGGCGTGGTTATGGTCATATACCTGGAGGAGGCGGTCGCAAAACGGATTGCTGTCGATGGAAAGCTGACTCGGGAAGGTTTGCACGCCGCGGTGATGGAAGGCGCGCTGCTGCGTCTCCGCCCCAAGGTGATGACGGTAGCGACCGTGGTCGCGGGTCTTTTACCGCTGTTGTGGTCTACGCGAACCGGCGCCGAGTTCATGAAGCCGCTGGCCGCGCCCGTTCTTGGCGGCATGGTCAGCTCTCTGCTGCACGTTTTGATCGTGACGCCGGTGATCTTTACTTGGCTTCGGGAGCGGCAGATTCCATATGCTTGAGACCCGCGCCAGGCAGAAACCGTGAACCCAGTACGCTCGCGGGTTAGTCGCCCGGGTTACTTCGAGATTACTTTTGGGTTACGGAAGTGACGTTTACAGGCCCAGGCGAAAACTCCATAATCCCCATCGTTGCAAGGCAGTTCTGGGGGAGGGCTGCCGTGGCGTCCCGGTGATGAGCCGGGACGTCGCATTTTCGGGTTTTAATTGCAAGGCGTTAGGGTCGACCGAACGAAGAAAATTCCCACTCTGGCCAAAACCGGGCTAGAGTGGAGCGCCAACCGTACTAGCTTTCATCGCCCCCGCTTCCACTCAACCTTCGATTCACGCTCCAACGAGCCCTGACGCCGGCCCGGAGGCATCTCTCGGCCCAGGCAAGCCGCATCTATTCCACGAGTTGAAGGCAGGCTTTGAGGCGGCGCCCGGAGCTTGCGGCCAGAGCTTGCGGCCGGGGGAGCCCTGCTTCTTCTTATACCGACGTGCATCCAATGTAGTGTTACGATGTTGAGCCGCGAGGAGGGTGCCCGGAAAAAGGCACCTGCGGCGACGGTAAGAACTCGGGCATTCTTCTTGGAGGATTAATGGCGAGCACGACGAGCAATAATGCGATTTTTGAAGTGACGGATGCGAACTTCGACCAGACGGTGTTGAAGTCGGAACAACCGGTGATCGTAGATTTCTGGGCGGCGTGGTGCGGTCCGTGCCGCGCACTGGCTCCGATCGTGGACGAAGTGGCCAGTTCGTATAACGGCAAGGTGAAGGTCGGAAAAATGGATGTGGACAAAAACGCGGCCACGCCGCAGCGCTACGGCATCCGCGGCATACCCACGCTCCTGATTTTTAAGGGCGGGCAGGTCAAGGAACAGATTGTCGGCTACGTGCCCAAGGAGCAGATCGAGAAAGCGCTGGAGCGGCACATTTCTTCGTAGGCCTTCAGGCGCCAGGAAGGACAGCTCGGTGGAAACCGAGCTTTTTCTTTGCTTGGCTCGTACGCGAGAAGCTTGCGCCGTGGGCCGGAAGCCTACTTATCCGACCACACTGCCAGCTGGTTGCCGTTGGGATCGATGAAGTGAAAGCGGCGGCCGCCGGGAAATTCAAACGTCGACTTGGAAATCTTGCCGCCGGCACCGACTACCTTGGCATAGGTGAGCGCGAGGTCGTCGGCATAGACCACCAGCAGCGGACCGCCCTTAATGACCGGCGGGCCCTTGACGAAGCCGCCACTCAGGCGGCCGTCGTGGAAGCTGGTGTACTCCTGGCCATAGTCTTCAAATTTCCAGCCGAACACACGGGAATAGAATTCCTTCGTCGCCTTGATGTTCTCGGCGGGAATCTCAACGTAATCGAGACGGTGGTTGTTCTCGCTCATGGAGTCGTGCTGAAGTTATACCGCAGCAGACCGGGACGGGGGAAGGCTTCAAGAACTGGGGCGGTTTCAAAAAACTACCAAACTAAAAAATCAGGCCGCGTGCCCGCCTAGTACTTGCGCAGCACGCCGATGACGCGGCCCTGCAACTGCACGGCGGCGGCGGCAACGACGATCGGCTGCATGGCGGCGTTCGACGGTTGCAGCCGGATGCGGTCGCCTTCTTTATAGAAACGCTTCAGCGTGGTATCGGCGCCGTCCACCAGCGCCACCACGATCTCGCCATTGCGGGCGGTCTGGACCTTTTCAACGAGCACGTAGTCGCCGTCGAGAATGGCTTCGTCCTGCATGGAGTCGCCGCGCACCTGGAGCACGAAAACGTCCTTGGAGCCGGTGAAATCCTGCAGGGAAATGGATTCGGGATTTTCTACTGCCTCGATGGGTTGGCCGGCGGCAATGCGTCCGAGCAGAGGAAGAGAGAACGGCGCCGCCATCGTCTGCTTCATGCGGCCGCGCGGCGGCAGCACGTCGATGGAGCGGCTGCGGTTGTAGTCACGCTTCAGCAGGCCCTTCTTTTCCAGGTTGGAGATGTGCTTGTGCACGGTGGCCAGCGAAGACAGACCGAGGCCGCCGCCGATCTCCTCAAACGAGGGCGAGTAGCCTTTCGCCTGCACGAAGCTGGCGATGAAGTCGTAAACCTGCCGTTGGCGACGGGTGAGGGCCATGAGGGACGCTCCTCTCGTGCCCAGTATTGGCGAATAAAAGGCGAAATGTCAAGCGCCGGGTACCTGAATAGGGAGTATCTACTCGCGGCTGCTGCTGTGGTTGTTCAGCAGTTCCGGGACGCGAGCCAGCGAATCGAGGATGGCAATTGGCGCGTAGCCGGCGAAAGCGTGCTGAACGGTCACGCCGGTGAGAACGGCGACGAAAGGAAGCCGGGCGCGGCGGGCGGTCTCGGCGTCAACGACGCTGTCGCCGACGTACAGAATATCCTTCGCGGCGAGACCCAACGCTTCCACGGCTTTCAGCGCGCCCTCGGGATGCGGCTTGTGCTGAGCGACGTCTTCGCCACCGATGATGATGTCGAAATATTTCCGCATGCGCTCGCGCTCGAGCACGCCCTCAATGCGGTGACGGTACTTGGTGGAAACAACGCCAATCGCCAATCCGCGCTGCTTGAGATCGGGGATGACGGTGCGAGTCGTGTCGTAAAGCGTGGTGGAGGCGACCATCACCTGGTCGGCGCGGGCAATGAAGTGGCGCGAGAATTCGGCGCACTGCTGCGGTGTCGCGGAACGGTTCAAACGACAGAGCGTGTCGGAGAGTGAAAGGCCGACGGTTTCCGAGATGGCGACCGCCGAGGCTGCGGGCCATCCCATCTCGGCGAGCGCGTAGTTGATGCACTCCGCGATGCCGCGGGTGGAATCGGCAAGGGTGTAGTCGAAATCGAACAAGACGGCGCGGTAGTTCATCGGGCGGCGGCGGTCCGGGCGCTCAGGATTTCTTCGACGGCGCGGATGGCGACTTCCAGTTCCTCATCCTTGGTATAGAAGTGCGGCGACATGCGCACGCCGGCGTTGGGACGGTAGTCCACCAGGATGTTGCGCTTGATGAGTTCGGCGCAGACCTCCTGCGCGAATGGCATATCGATGGATACGGTGCCGCCGCGGCGCTCAGGATCACGCGGCGTATTCACGCGCCAGCCGCGCTTTTCCGCCAGTTCGATCAGCTTGGCCGTTTGGCGAACGGACTTGGCGCGGATTTTATCGACACCGACTTCGCGGATGATTCGCGCCCCCGGCTGTGCCGCATAGAGCGCGGGAATATTTTGGGTGCCATTCATGAAGCGATATTGCCCGCTGCTGTATCGCTGCTCGCCGACCTGGAATGCGAAGGGCTGCTCGTGGGCAATCCAGCCGGTCAATGTCGGCTGCAAATCCGACGCCAGGTCAGGCCGGACGTAGAGATAGGCCACCCCCGGGCCGCCGCAGAGCCACTTCAAGACGCCGCCGCATACGAAATCCGCGTGGAGAGCCTGGACGTCCACCGGCACCGTGCCCAGCGACTGGAAGGTATCCAGCACGACCAGCGCTCCGACCTGGTGGGCGCGGTCGATGATGGCCTTGGCGTCGTTGATGTAGGCGCTGCGGAAGATGACGTGCGAGATCGGCACCAGCAGCGTCTGCTCGTCAATGGCGGAGAGCATGCGGTCGAGCGGGACGTGAATACCGTCCGTTGGCACCATCTCGACACGCGCGCCCCGGCGGCGCTGCGCGTTCCAGAAATACATGACCGAAGGAAAATTCAGGTCGCTGAAAACAATTTTGTTGCGCTTGCCGGAATAATCGAAGCACGAGGCCACAATCGCCTGGCAGAAGGTGACGTTCTGATGAACAGAAACAGTCCCGGCCGGCGCATTCATGAGGGCGCCAATGTCGTCGCCAACCTCGGCCGCCAGCATCCACCATTTTTCTTCCCAGGCACGGACGCCGCGATGCGCCCAGGAATCGGCATACTCGTGCATGGAGTCGTAAACGGCACGCGGCATGGCGCCCAGCGAATTGCTGATCAGGTAGGTGGTCTCGTCCAGGATGGGGAACTGCGGCCGGTGGCGCAGCAGGTCGTCGGGCATGGAAGAATTGTAACTTAGGATTGCCGCCTCTACTTGAGCCCGGCTTGTTACAGCTTGTCGCTGGCCGGTGAGCGGGGCGCGGTAACTACGCTGTGGGCTAGACTGGTAGTGCCCTGGCTTTGCCGTATCCCCTGATGCCTGACGACCGAGAGCCCTTACGCACTGAGTACTCGTACTTCCGTAAGGCGAATCTGCAATTGCTCCGGGGAGTGCTTGTGCATACAATTAAGCCCGCACTAGCGGGCCACTTGCACAAAAACCGGTGCCGGACACGCCCTCAGTACAACGCCGCACTTCGTTCCCATGACGGACATCAGCCGACGCCTCGAGAGAGCCGAAAAATTCCTGCAAAAAGGCAGGCAAGACGCTGCGCTGGAGGAGTACCTGGCGGCGGTCGAAGAGGACCCGGGTAACGACCGGGTGCGGCAGACAGCTGCTGACCTTTGTTTGGCCCTGGGCCATGGCAGCGAAGCCGCCCGCCATCTTTCCACCCTCTTCGATCACCAGGCCGGCTCCGGGGATGTTGGCAAAGCGGTTTCCAATTACAAGAAGCTGTTGCGCGCAGGCCGCCCCTCGGTGGATCAGACCTACAAGTTCGGCCAACTGGTCGAAAAAACCAACCGCCAGGATGCCTTAGAGGCATATCGCGCTGCGTTGCGGGGCTTCGACTCGGAGGGAAGAAAGCAGGAAGAGCTTGCGGTTACGCGGCACATGATCGCGCTGGATCCCAGCGAAGAGAACTACACACGCCAGGGCGAACTTGCAGCCCTGCTCGGAGACGGCAAGACCGCCGCCATCGCGTTTCTCCAGGTCGGTTGGATTGCCGCCAAGGCAGGGGGCGATGCGCTTCCCTGGTTCCAGCGCGCATACGAGATGGACCCGCGCAATGTCGACGCGGCGCTCGCCTATGGCCGGGCGCTGCACGCCGCTGGTGTGTTGGAGCAGGCGATTGTTGTGCTGGAGCCGTTTGCCACCTCGGAAACCGGCCGGATCGAAGGTCGCGAGGCCTACGCTGCCGCACTGCTGGCGGCAGGCAGGCTGGTAGAGGCGGAGCCGCTGGTGTGGGAGTTGTTCGAGCGCGATCCAAAGGATGCCGGCGAAGTCGGCAAACTGATTGCCGCCCTGCTCGATGAGGAACACCATGCGCTCGCGTTGGCATTGGCGCACAAGCTGGAAGTCCACGAGCTTAAGGCGGGGAAGCAGCGCGAGTTCGTCGCGCTGATGAAAGATATTGCCGACAAGCAACACGCCGGCATCGAGTTCCTCGAATACATGGTCGAGGTCTACAACGCCTCCAATCGCGAGTCCGATTATTGCAGCACGCTGCTGAAGCTGTTCGAGCTGTACTACGCCACGGGAAACTTCATCAAGGCCGCCGACTGCCTGGATCGGGCCGCCGAGGTCGACGCTTACGAACCCGGCCACCAGAGGCGACTGGACATGCTGCAGGGGAAGATTGATGGCACTCATTACAACGCCATTGCCGGCCGCTTCACCTCGGTGTGGAAGATGGAGGAGCCGGAAAGCGACATCCCGGAGACGCCCGAGGGTGAACCCACGGTCCTGGAAGACCTGATGCTGCAGGCGGAAATCTTCCTGCAGTACTCGATGCGGGGAAAGGCGATGGAGCGGCTGGAGCGCATCCACAAGCTGTTTCCGCACGAGGAAGACAAACTCGAAAAGCTGCGCGACCTCTACATGACCGCCGGCTTCACACCTCGCTACCGGCAGGAACCGCGACCGCCGGCCCTCGTCAAGCCGGCCATTCCTTTGACCGCGGTTCCTTCGCCGTTGCCTGCGACGTCCGCGGCCGAGGGGGGCGGCGTGGAGAACTTCGCGCGTGTAACCGAGATTACGCGCAACATTTATCGCCAGGGCAGCGTCAAGGGCGTGCTGTTCACGGCGGTGAACGAAATCGGGCGGCACTGGAACGCCAGCCGCTGCCTGGCCGGGCTGTGCACGCCGGGCAAGCCGCCGTCGGCGGCGCTGGAGTATGTTGCGCCGGGGGTGAGGCCGGCCGACGTGATGGCGCAAGTCAAGCTGGTCATGGCCTGCCTCGCGCTCACGGTGACGCACGGCACCGTCAAGGTGTTGAATGTGCCCAAGGCGCCGGAACTGGATTCCATTCGCGAATTCATCCGAGGACTGGACATCGAATCGATCCTCGCGGTGCCGCTGATGGATGGCGACGAGTTCGCCGGCATCCTGGTGCTGGAGCAATGCGGCACGCCGCGGAACTGGCGGCCCACCGACGAGGTGGTGCTCAAAACCATTTCCGAGCAGATGATCCTGGCGGTCAACAACGCACGCCTGCGCAGCCTGGTGAAGACGCTCGCCGTCACCGACGAGCGCAGCGGGTTGCTGAAACGCGCTTCCTACTTGGATGTGCTGATGTCGGAAGTGAAGCGCTGCCAGGAGCAGAACTCCACTTGCTCCGTCATGCTCATGCATTTTGGCAAGACGTCTGCGCTGGTGAAGGAGTATGGCGAGGCGATGGTGGACAGCCTGGTACAGCAACTGGGGCAGGTGATCAACGGGCACATCCGGCAGAATGATGTGGCGGTGCGCTATGACTTGACCACCATCGCGTTGCTGCTGGCCGACACCGGCGAAAAGAACGGTTTCTTCGTGGTGGAAAAGCTGCGCAAAGTGCTGGCCAACGTTCTTCCGCCAGGGAAGACTTCGCCACTGCCGATGACGGTCGGCATTGCCGAGGCGGTGATGCACCAGCGCTTCGATGCTACCGATATTGTCTGCGAGCTGATCAATCGCGCCGAGAGCGCGCTGGAGATGGCCAAGTCAGAAGGTCCACACAGCGTGAAGTCGCTGGCGCCGGCAGCGCAGGACGCCGCAGCGGTGACCGCGTAGAGACGACTGGGCCACAGATGAACGCTGATCGCGCTGGTTACCTTCGCCTTCGCCACTCGCAATTCCTGTTCTGATCCGCATCCATCGGCGTTGATCTGTGGCTAGTTGTTTCCGGAATTTCTCACTGCTAGACTGATGGGTTCCAGCCAAACCTCCGGAACTCCTCTGTATGCTGAAGCCAAATGACATCGCAATTGTCAGCGGGGCGCGAACCCCGATGGGCCGCTATTGCGGCAAGCTGCGCGACTTTACCGCCATGGAACTGGCCGCGGTTGCGGCCAAGGGCGCCATTGAGCGCGCGCAGATGGACCCCAAGGAATTCGACCACGCCATCTTCGGCAACGCGCAGCAGACCTCCGGAGACGCGCTTTATGGCGCGCGGCACGTGGCCTTGCGCGCGGGACTGCCGATCGAAACTCCGGCGCTGACCGTGAACCGGCTGTGCGGATCGGGCATGCAAGCCGTCGTCAGCGCGGCACAGATGATTCAGCTCGGGGAAGCACAGCGCGTGCTTGCGGGCGGGATGGAATCGATGTCGCAGGCGCCGCACGTGATCCGCGGCGCGCGCTGGGGCCTGCCGCTGGGCGAAGGCAAGATGGAAGACTCGCTGATGGTGGCATTGCTCGATACCTGGTGCGGCCTGCAGATGGCCAATACCGCCGAGCTTTACGGCGAGCAGCAGGGCATCACGCGCGAGATGCAGGACGAGTTTGCGCTGCAGTCGCAGCAGAAAGCGGCGGCGGCACAGAAGGCGTGCCGGCTCAAAGAAGAGAGCGTGACGGTGCCGCTGAAGAACCGCAAAGGCGAGCCCACGGGAGAAATGTTTGAGCAGGACGACCACCTGCGTCCCGAGACAACGATGGAAGGTCTTGCCAAGCTCAAACCCTCATTCGGCAAGAATGGCACCGTCACTGCCGGCAATGCCAGCGGCATTGTGGATGGCGGCGCGGCGGTGGTGGTGATGTCGGTGGACGAAGCGCAGAAGCGCGGCAAGAAGCCGCTGGGGCGGATTGTGAGCTGGGGCATCGCCGGAGTGGAGCCAAAGATCATGGGACGCGGCCCGGTGCCGGCAACGCGCCTGGCGCTGGAAAAAGCCGGGCTGAAACTCGAAGACATGGACCTGATCGAGGTCAACGAAGCCTTCGCCGCGCAGTACCTCGGGGTGGAAAAAGAGCTAGGGCTCGATCGCTCGAAGGTGAACGTGAACGGCGGCGCGATTGCGCTGGGACATCCGCTGGGCGCGACGGGCACGCGCTTGATCATCACCATCCTGCACGAGTTGCGACGGCGGGGAGCGAAGTACGGCCTGGCAACCGCCTGTATCGGTGGTGGGCAGGGGATTGCGATGATTGTGGAGAATACAAATTAGCCGCTAAAACTGGAAGGCCGTTGTGATTCTTCGTCCCCTTCGTGGTTGAAAGAGGTCCTTATGGAAATCCGAAAAGTTGGCGTTCTTGGCTGCGGCTTGATGGGCTCGGGCATTGCCCAGGTCTGCGCCACGGCCGGCTTCGATGTCACCGTGCTCGAAGCCGAGCAGCGTTTTATTGACAAAGGTTTTTCTGGCATCGAGAAGTCGCTCGCCAAGTTCGCCGAGAAAGGCAAGCTGAAGGAAAAGCCGGAGGCGATCCGCGCACGCCTGAAAGGCACGCTGAAACCGCAGGACCTGGCCGACTGCGACCTTATTATCGAGGCCATCATTGAAAACGTAGAAGAGAAGCGGAAGATGTATGCCTCACTCGACGCCGTGGTGAGGCGCGACGCCATCTTCGCCAGCAACACTTCCTCGATCTCGATTACCGAACTGGCGGCAGCAACCAAGCGCCCCGACCGTTTCATCGGCATGCACTTCTTCAATCCGGTTCCGCTGATGCAATTGGTGGAGGTGGTGCGCACCATCACCACCGCGCCCGAAGTTTTTGAAACCGGTTACGCCTTTGCGGAGAGGCTGGGCAAGACGCCGGTGCGCACCAGCGACAAGACCGGATTCATCGTTAACCGCTTGCTGGTACCGTACATGCTGGACGCGATTCGTGCCTACGAAGAAGGCGTGGGCTCGATCACCGACATTGATACCGCGATGAAGCTCGGATGCGGCTATCCCATGGGCCCCCTCACGCTGCTGGATTTCGTCGGGCTGGACACTACCTACTACATCACCCAGGTGATGTTCGACGAATTCAAAGAGCCGCGCTTCGCCTCGCCGCCGCTGCTCAAGCGCCTGATCATGGCCGGCTGGTACGGCAAGAAAACCGGCAAAGGTTTTTACGACTGGTCGGATCCGGCAAAGCCGGTGCCGCAGGACGCGCAATTGCAAGGGCTGGCGACGAGCGAGCGGGCGGGGGTGGCCGCGGACTGAACTAAATGAAGAATGAAGCATTACGAATGCAGAATGATTCGCGGCAGCATGCGCGTCGCAATTCTACATTCTGAATTCTTCATTCTTAATTTTTCCGATGTGGAGATCGAAAATGTCATCTTCTCCGGCTGTCACCACCTTCGAAAATCTTCTTTTCGAAAAGAAAAACGCCATTGCCTACGTTACCGTGAACCGGCCGAAGGTGCTCAACGCGCTGAACATGGCAACGATGGAAGAGTTGCGGTCGGTGTTTCACATGGTCAAGGCGGACGACAGCATTCGGGTCGTCATCTTCACCGGCTCGGGCGAGAAGGCATTCATCGCGGGCGCCGATATCAACGAGCTTTCCAAGCACAACGCGGTCGAAGGCAAGGCCTACACGCACAAGGGCCAGAGCGTGCTCAACCTGATCGAGAACCTGGGCAAGCCAGTGATCGCGTGCATCAACGGCTTCGCGCTCGGCGGCGGCTGCGAGATTGCGATGGCGTGCACCATGCGCCTGGCCAGCGACAATGCCAAGCTCGGGCAGCCCGAGGTCAAACTCGGAATCATTCCCGGCTACGGTGGCACGCAGCGATTGCCGCGCCTGGTCGGCAAAGGCATCGCCATGCAACTGGTGCTGGCGGGCGAGATGATCACCGCGGCGGAAGCGCATCGCATCGGGCTGGTGAACGAAGTCGTGCCGCAGCCGGAGCTGATTCCTCGTGCGGAGGCGATCGCGCACAAGATCATCGCCAACGCGCCGCTGGCGGTGCAGTACGCCATGGAAGCGGTCAACAAGGGCATGGAGATGACGCTGCAGGAAGGCCTGTACCTGGAAGCCACGCTGTTCGGCGTCTGCTGCGCCACCGATGACAAGACCGAGGGCACCAAGGCATTCCTGGAAAAGCGCGCCGCTAACTTCAAGGGAAAATAGTTAGCCACGGAGGACACAGAGGGCGGGGGGAGCTGCTTGAGGTTGCCGGAATTGGAATTTGTGGAACTAGTGCGCGCAATTCCTGGAATCGCAAGGGCGTATATGAGAGCTTCTCGAAGCGACAAAGCTATGGCGCATCAATTCCTTTGTGCTCTCTGTGGCTGAGTCTTCAAAATGATCAAGTCCCTTCACAAACTGTTGTTCGCGAAGCGCGAGCAGGACTATCGCGCGCTTGTGGAATTTTTCGAGGCGCTGGGGCTGGCGCGCGGTGAGACTTGGGATGGCCGCCGCAGTATGGGCGTGAAGTTCGACGCGCGCGAAGCCGGGGTGGAGGTCGGCATGGGCGAGGGCTTTCCCGACGCTGACCTGGTGATTGAAACCGATAGCGCCGACACCGTCTACGAGATTGCCGAAAAGCGCGGCTTCAAAATCGTTAAAAAGATTTCAGATCAGGACTGGGGTGCGCGCCTGTTCACCCTGGAAATGCCCGCTGGAGCCGGCCGCCTGGCCATCTTTTCTTATAACCAGGATTGGCGCACGACCAACACGCGGGAAGGCAAGCTGGACGCGGCCGGACTGCGCTTCGCGATTGTCGTGGGCCGCTTCAATGCCTTTGTGACCGAGCGTCTGCTCGCGGGAGCGCAGGATGGGCTGCGCCGGCTTGGCGCCACTGCCGGCGACATCACGATTACCCGCGTGCCCGGGTCATTTGAGATTCCGGCGGCGGCACGCATGCTGGCGAAAACCGGGAAGTACGATGCCATCATCTGTCTTGGGTGCCTGATTCGCGGCGAGACGGCTCATTATGAGGTTATCGTCAATGAGGTAACGCGAGGCATCGGGCAATCGGCGCAGGAGACTGGCGTGCCGCACGCCTTCGGTGTTCTCACCTGCGATACGCTGGAGCAGGCCATTGACCGCGCCGGCCTGAAAACCGGCAACAAAGGCTACGACGCGGCGCTGGCGGCGGTGGAGATGGCGCAACTGAAAACGGCCGCCGGCGGTCGGCCATCGGTGATCGGGATTAGGGCGCGGGAGAATTCGCATCAAGCTGCGAAGAAGAAATCGACGTCCCCCAAAAGCCGGCGCCAATAGCGATAGATCACCTGTGAGCTCACATGTTTGGGTCGAACCAGCCGAGTCGCTGATCACCGATGGCCGATAGTCGATAGCCGATAGTCGATAGCCGATAGTCGATAGCCGATAAGCAGATGGGTTCTAGACGCAAATCCCGCGAACTGCTGCTGCAGATGCTGTTTCAGTCCGACATGGGCAAGCAGCCGGCCGAGCAGGTCCGTCGTACGTTCTGGGCGGAGCAAAAGGACACGACGGAGGAGGTGCGGGAGTACGTCGAAGACCTGTTCCAAGTGGCCACCGAGCGGGCAGCGGAGATCGATCGCGTCATCGAGGAACATGCCAAGAATTGGCGCATGGATCGCATGGCGGCGGTGGACCGGAACCTGCTACGCGCGGCGGTGGCGGAGTTCTTAGGCAAACCGCAGGTGCCCAAACCAGTGGTGATCAACGAAGCCATCGAGATCGCGCGCCGCTACTCCACGCCGGAGTCCATCGTCTTCATTAACGGCGTGCTTGACTCGGTCGCGCGCGGCCTGGAGGCAACGGCAAAGCGTCCGTAGCAAATAATTTGCGCTGACGTTCAGTTTTATTTAGTTTGTTCGTCGGCGGTGATCAAGAAATGACTTGGTCCGACGAAGCTAACGAGATAGTTGCCGAATTGATCGGCGCACTGCCGGCGCCGGTGCGCGATGCCGTGAAAGAGACCATGGAGCATCGCGCCGAGTCGCTCGCTGCCGACGATGGCGACGACGAAGTATCGATGGAAGCCGCAGTGCGGGCGTTCATCGAGGCCACCCCTTCCGACCTGCGCAATCGCCTCAAGCACACGCTTACCTATCACGGCATCGATCCGGAAGATTATGGCGAGGCGTTCGGCTTGTAAGGTTCGCGGAAACCGTGGCGCTCCCGTGAAGCCGCCCCTGCTCTTTAAGCCGCCCCCTGCTCTTTTTAAAAAAAGAAACCCTCGCCGTTGAGCTAGGGTTTTTCGGTGTCATCGTTCCAAGGATGCGTCATTTCGGCCTGACCGCCACCAGGTTGGGCGTGAAGGACACGCTGATCTGCTGCGCGTCCGTGCCCGACGCGACGTCGATTCGGTGAACGTTATTGTCGCTGCCGCCCACGTAGAGCTTGGTGGCATCCAGCGTGGCGCCGCCGGTCAATGGTGTGGCGCCGTTGGCGAGCGGGATGGTAAACGGGGTGGAACTCGAAGTGGTGACGCCAAGCAATTGTCCCGGGCTGCCGGTTTCGTACGCCCGCGTACCGTCGGCCAGCACGATCAATTGCTTCGGCGTGAAGGCGGCCACGCCGTAGGTCAAATGAGTGAGCGTATCGGAGAGCGGCGGCGGACATCCGACGTGGTTGGTAGTGACAGCGATCACGTCCAGACCCGGCGAGTCCGCAGCCACCAGGGCGCTGGCGTCGGGCAGTGAAGCAACCAGGTTGGGAGCTCCGGGGGTGATCACCGTGTCGGCCAGCGAGTTGTCGCAAGTAGCGCGTGCGGTCACAGCGGGCCCCGACGCGCCTCCAGCGATGTAGGCGAAAGCATTATTGGCCAGGAACTTGACATCGCTTGCCGCGCCGCCCAGCGCAATCAGCTTGAAAGACCCCCCCGCCGTCCAGAAATAGAGATTAGTTCCGGCGAGAATGTACGCATTCCGGCTATCGGGGCTGAAACTGGCAGCCGTAGCGGCGGCGATCGGCGAAGTTTCGGTCGCGATGCCCGATCCGATGCCGACAACGAACAGGGTATTGGTTCCGGCCACGATGATGCGATTGCTATCCGGGGAAACCGCCAGGACCGTGCCTTGTACGCCTGTATTCTGGGTCACGGCGTTTGTCGTGGTGTCCACCGACATGTATCCGGCGCTACTGCCCAAGATGGCGGTCGTGCCCAGGGAATTGAAGAGGAGAGAATTCGGCATCGATGGCAGCGTGATCGCTGTCCCGGCCGTGTTCGCGGTAGCGTCGATCGGCACCAGCGAGGTGGATGACGTGCCGGCCGCATAGACCGTCGTCGTCGAAGAGCCGGAAACACTCCCTATCACCACGTTGCTGTACACCGGCGCCAAGCCGATATTGCAACTTACGGCACAACTCGCGGTAAGACCGGTGGTGCCGGCGGCGACCGCGGTTACCAGCGCCGAGCTATTAATCGTGGCCACGGTCGGAACCGAGCTCGACCACGTCAGCGGAACGCTGACGGTAAGGCCGTGACTATCCAGGACATCGGCGGCGAGGCTGTTCGTGCTGGCGGCGGCGGCCAGGGTAAATTTGGTATCCGTTGCGCCGCTAACGTGAATGTTAACGCTTTGCACCGGGCAAGTTGTCCACGGGGCTGAGGGGCTGAAAACCGAGCTGACGGAGGCGATGATCCCGCCCTGGCCGGGCGTCTTGGCGGTTACCGACCCGTTGGCATCGACGGTGGCAACATCGATGATGGAGCTTTGCCAGTTAAACGGGCCGACAGTGGGCGTGATATCGACGCCGTTACTGAAAGCGTGGGCCGACATCTGCTGTGTTTGGGTCGATGATATGCAGTTGATCGACCCGGGGCTTACGGTTACGCGGTCAACGTGCAGGTGCGTGTACACCGTGACCGTTCCGTTCACGCTGCCATTGGTGACGGTGATGGTGGCGGTGCCCGGCTGCACGCCGGTGGTGTCGCAGACAATAAAGTTGGCGTCCCATTTGCCGGCGCACACGGAACCGGCTGTGGATACGGTCGCCACCGAACTATTACTGGAGGCGTAGGTGAACCCTGTCGTGACCGTCACAGCCGCGCCGGTGGAATCGACCACCGTCGCGGTCAACGAGGCCACGCCGCCCAGATTGAGCGACAGCGGGGAAGGGCTGATCTGCACTGCGCTCGGCGCCGTAGTGGAGGAACTGTGGCCGCCGCATCCGGCCAGCCCAACCAGCATGATGCCCAGAATTGCTAACGCCAAGTTCCGCGCCTGAAGATCGAAGCCCTGAGGTATGGATAAGACTGCCGACCGCCGCATGCATCCTCCCCGTCCCGCCTTTCGGCCGGACGGTATCTTCCGCAGGTTGCTGGAAAAGAACTCAGTGTAGAAGCTGGTGAAAAATTCGGCAACCTGCCCGGCATGGCGGTACCGGCAGGGGCGGGCCGAGGTGGTGGAGTCGAACGAATTCCACCGCTTCCCTGGTCATCTAATTTATCAACCGAGGTGCGATTCCGGTCGCTTCGCGGGTTGACGGTTTGGGCCTGAGTTGTTATATTCAAAAGGTTCTGCGAGTTAGGTTTGGCTTGCTTGTAGGGGCTGAGCTGTAGACGTTTTGCCCGTAAGGGTGCCCTCGCTGAAACGTTCCTGCGCTGCCTCACCTCCTGTGGTGGGGGTATGCAGGACGAGGAAGACGAAACGGAACACCTACCGCTTCGGCTCGGTGTCACCGTCGTTTCTCCCAGCCATAGGAAACTGAAAATCTCCCGCTTCAGTGCGGGATTTATGGCGGCCTCAGGCCGGCCAGCAATTTTAATGCACGAGCGCGCGGCGCTGTGCCCGCCGAATGCCCGGACAGCGGCGTTGCGCGTTCACGGAAATCCAGTGCGCGAGCGCCGGTTCCGAAGGAGCAGCCTAGAGTGCCTACGTTTAATCAGTTGGTGCGCAAGGGGCGTAGCGCCCCGAATTACAAGACCGCCAGTCCGGCCTTGCAGTCCTGCCCGCAGAAGCGCGGCGTCTGCACCCGCGTCTACACCCAGACGCCGAAAAAGCCGAACTCCGCCCTGCGCAAAGTGGCCCGCGTGCGCCTGACCAACGGCATCGAGGTGACCACCTACATTCCCGGCGTCGGCCACAACCTGCAGGAGCACTCCATCGTGCTCATTCGCGGAGGCCGCGTGAAAGATTTGCCGGGGGTGCGCTACCACGTGATCCGCGGCACGCTTGACGCGGTGGGCGTCGCCAACCGCAAACAGGGCCGCTCCAAGTACGGCGCCAAGCGCCCGAAAGCCTAGTGAGCCAGGGACTTTAGCCCCTGAGGGAATGGACGAATTAATTTTCAAGCTCCTGCAGAACAAGCTGAGAGCTGATAGCTGAGAGCTGACATGCCACGTAAAGGACACATTGGAAAGCGCGAGGTAGCCGCCGACCCGATCTACGGTTCAACGCTGGTGACAAAGTTCATCAACTCAATGATGTGGGGCGGCAAGAAGTCCACCGCCGAAAACATATTCTACGACTCGATGAAGAAGATCCAGGAGAAGGGCGGCGACGATGCCTTGAAGCTGTTCAAGAAGGCGGTCGAGAACGCCAAGCCGGTGCTGGAAGTGAAGACCCGCCGCGTCGGCGGCGCCAACTACCAGGTTCCGGTGGAAGTGAATCCGGACCGGCGCACCTCGCTCGCCATCCGGTGGCTGATCAGCTATAGCCGCGGCCGCGCCGAGAAGGGCATGACCGACAAGCTCAGCAACGAACTGCTCGACGCCGCTAATAACCGCGGCGCTTCGATCAAGAAGAAAGAAGACGTGCACCGCATGGCCGAGGCCAACAAGGCCTTCGCGCATTACCGGTGGTGATGAGACAAATTGGGGAATTGCGGAATCGGGCAGTCGGGTGATTGGATCCGGTTCCGGCGTGCGACTGCCCCGTTTTTTGAAATTACTCAATTACCCGAGTACGAAAAGATTCAATGGCCAGACAAGTTCCATTAGATCGTTGCCGCAACATCGGCATCATGGCGCATATCGACGCCGGCAAGACCACGACGACGGAGCGCGTGCTGTTCTACACCGGACGCACGCACCGCATCGGCGAGGTCCACGAAGGCACCGCCACGATGGACTGGATGGAGCAGGAGCAGGAGCGCGGCATTACCATCACCAGCGCCGCCACTACCTGTACCTGGCGCGATGAGCGGATCAACATCATCGATACGCCCGGCCACGTGGACTTCACCGCCGAGGTGGAGCGATCGCTGCGCGTGCTCGACGGCGCGGTGGCCGTGTTCGACGCCGTGCATGGCGTCGAGCCGCAGTCGGAAACCGTTTGGCGCCAGGCCGACAAGTACGGCGTGCCGCGCATTTGCTTCATCAACAAGATGGACAAGACTGGCGCCGATTTTGAGCACGCCATCGAGACCATCCGCAAGCGTCTGAACGCGCGGCCCGTCGCCACCCAGCTTCCCATCGGCAGCGAATCCAATTTCAAGGGCATCATCGACCTGTTCGAAATGAAGGCCGTGGTCTGGCTGGAAGAAACCCTGGGCGCCAAGTTTGAAGTCCAGGAGATTCCCGAGAACCTGAAGAAGAAGGCGAGCGCGTTCCATAACCAGATGGTGGAATCCATCGTCGAAAACGACGACGAACTCCTCCACAAGTACATGGAAGGCGAATCGATCTCGCCGGAAGAGCTACGCCGTTCGCTGCGCAAGAGCGTCATCGCCCTGAAGGTGTTCCCGGTGCTGTGCGGCTCGGCGTTCAAGAACAAGGGCGTGCAGCCGATGCTGGACGCGGTGGTGGATTTCCTGCCCTCGCCCGCCGACGTGCCGCCGGTGAAGGGCATCAACCCCGATAACGGGAAAGAAGTGGAACGGGCGCCCGACGACAACGCGCCCCTGGCCGCGCTGGCGTTCAAGATCATGACCGACCCCTTCGTCGGCCAGCTCGCCTTCATTCGCATTTACTCCGGACAGCTGAAGACCGGCGACAGCATCTGGCTGCCCGGCAAGAACAAGCGCGAGCGCATCGGCCGGCTGCTGAAGATGCACGCTAACAAGCGCGAGGAAATCAGCGAGATCTACGCCGGCGACATTTGCGCCTGCGTCGGCCTGCGCACCATCACCACCGGCGACACCATCTGCGACGAGAAAGAGCCGGTCGTGCTGGAATCCATCGTGTTTCCCGAGCCGGTCATCGCGGTCGCGGTCGAGCCCAAGACCAAGGCCGACCAGGAAAAGATGGGCGTCGCACTCGGACGCCTGGCCCAGGAAGATCCCACCTTCAAGGTCAACACCGACGCCGACAGCGGCCAGACGATCATCCGCGGCATGGGCGAACTGCACCTGGAAATCATCGTCGACCGCATGATGCGCGAATTCAAGGTGGAGGCCAACGTCGGCAAGCCGCAGGTCGCGTATCGCGAGACCATCCGCAAGCCGTCGCAGGCCGAAGGCAAGTTCATCCGCCAGACCGGCGGGCGCGGCCAGTACGGTCACGTCAAGATCAAGCTGGAGCCGAACCCGGGCAAGGGCTACGAGTTCGAGGACGAGGTGGTCGGCGGCTCGGTGCCCAAGGAATACATCAAGCCGGTCAACGAAGGAATCAAGGAAGCGCTGGAAGGCGGCATCCTGGCCGGCTACCCGATGGTCGACGTCAAGGCCGTCCTGTATGACGGTAGCTACCACGACGTGGACTCCAGTGAAATGGCCTTCAAGATCGCCGGTTCCATGGCCTTCAAGGAAGCCGCGCGTAAGGCTACACCGGTGCTGCTGGAGCCGGTGATGTCGGTAGAAGTGGTGGTGCCGGAAGATTTCATGAGCGCCATCATCGGCGACCTGAACTCGCGCCGCGGACGAATCGAGGGCATGGAGCACCGCGCCGGGTCGCAGGTGATCAAGGCGATGGTGCCGCTGAGCGAGATGTTCGGCTATGCCACCCAAATGCGTTCCAATACCCAGGGCCGGGCGACGTTTTCCATGCACTTCTCGCGTTACGAGGAAGTGCCGCGTTCGGTGTCGGAGGAAATCATCGCCCGCGTCGCGGGCAAGGCGGTAAACAGGTAAGCAGCAGCCGCGCGAGCGGCGGAATTCGTTGGCCCGGCGCGGACCGGGATGGCAGTCATAAAAATAACCGGAGCCCAAGAGGGGCGATACGGGAGCAGAGGAATGGCGAAAGAAAAATTTTCCCGCACCAAGCCGCACGTGAACGTGGGGACGATCGGACACATTGACCACGGCAAGACCACGTTGACGGCGGCGATCACCAAGGTATTGGGCAAGAGCAACCCGAACATCAAGTTCCGCTCG